>JAGHZG010000241.1 GCA_017743275.1 Chloroflexota bacterium
AAATCCTGCGCTACTGTAGAATAGGATTTATCCTGTCATTGCAGGATAAATCCTGCGCTACTGTAGAATAGGATTTATCCTGTCATTGCAGGATAAATCCTGGCTACGTTACAAGATAAATCCTGCGCCACAACGGCCGCAAAAGGCGTAGCATAGGATTTATCCTGTCATAAACAATCACAACCCCAGGAGGACGGATTATGGAAGAAGACACGTTCATCCCAAAAGAAGTAGAAGAAGAGGTGCCTGCCCCCAAAGCGGATGAAGGCCCGCGCGAGGTGGTCCCGGGAGTGCCATCCGAGATTCTGGAGATGGGGGTTCTGGAGGAGTGGACGCTCTCCGACCTGCGGGAACTGGCCCGAAAGATGGGGGTCTCCGGCTACAGCCGACTGAAGAAAGAGGACCTGATCCTGCGCATCCTTCAGGCGAAGGCGGAGCGGGAGGGGCTGACCTTTCGGGGCGGCGTGCTGGAGATTCTCCATGATGAGGGCGTCGGCTTCCTGCGGGGGCCCAACTATCTCCCCAGCCCGGAGGACGTCTACGTCTCTCAGTCCCAGATTCGGCGCTTTGGCCTGCGCAACGGCGACCTGGTCATCGGGCAGGTCCGGCCCCCCAAGGAGACCGAACGGTGGTACAGCCTGCTGCGGGTGGAGACGGTCAACGGGATGGACCCGGAACAGGCCAAACTGCGCCCCCGCTTTGAGAAACTGACCCCCATCTTCCCGACCAAGCGGCTGATCATTGAGACGGACCGGCACAACCTGACCACCCGGTTGCTCAGTCTCATCGCGCCCATCGGGAAGGGGCAGCGGGGCCTCATCGTCTCGCCCCCCAAGGCCGGAAAGACCACCGTCCTCAAGCACATCGCCAACGGCATCAGTGCCAACCACCCGGAGGTCCACCTGATGGTCGTCCTCATCGGCGAACGGCCGGAGGAGGTGACCGATATGGACCGGTCGGTGGAGGCGGAGGTCATCAGTTCCACCTTTGATGAACCGGTCCAGAACCACACCAAAGTGGCGGAGATGGCGCTGGAGCGGGCCAAGCGGCTGGTGGAGTGCAAGAAGGACGTGGTCATTCTGCTGGATAGCATCACCCGGCTGGCGCGGGCGTACAACCTGGTCGTTCAGCCCAGCGGGCGCACCCTCTCCGGCGGTCTGGACCCGGCGGCCCTCTACCCGCCCAAGAGTTTCTTCGGCGCGGCCCGGAACCTGGAGGAGGGCGGCAGCCTCACCATCATCGCCACCTGTCTGGTGGATACCGGCAGCCGGATGGACGATATGATCTACGAGGAGTTCAAGGGGACCGGCAATATGGAACTCCACCTCAGCCGGCGGCTGCAGGAACGGCGCATCTTCCCCGCCTTTGACATTGAGCGGTCCGGCACCCGCCGGGAGGAACTGCTCCTGGAACCGGAGACGCTGCAAAAGGTCTGGCTGATGCGCAAGATGATCGCTCAGATGGTGGCCCCGCCACCGGCTGGCGCCGGGTACGACCTGACGACGGTGACCGAGTCGGTGCTGCAGCACCTGGCCCGCACGCGCAACAACCGGGAATTCCTGGACACGCTGAAAGAAGCGATGTAGCGCCGGAGCGCAAGGTCAATCTTGCGCTACGGCCTTCAACCACTCCCGTACCGCGCTCGCCACCTGGTCCGGCTTCTCCAGCATCACCATGTGACCGGCTCCCTCTACCAGGACAAAGCGCGCGCCGGGAATGCGCTCCGCCAGCCACTGCCCGAACTTCGGCGGCGTCATCCGGTCCTCCGAGCCGGTGATGACCAGCGTCGGCGCAGTGATTTCCCCCACTCGCTCCCGGATGTCAAAGCAGTCGCAGGCGGCGAAGTCTCCCCAAACGACCCGAGGGTTCACGCGCGCCATCATCTGACGGCCCCGGGCGACCATTGCCGGGTCGGCCTCCGGGCCCCATGCCCATTCGGTGATCAGCGCCAGTGCTCCGCGCGCGTCCTGCAAAATCCCGTCCAGGAGGGCGGGCGCCACCCGCAGCCGCGCGCCGGTCCCCACCAGCACCAGTCCGGCGACCCGCTCCGGGGCCATGAGGGCCGTCATCTGGGCAATGGCGCCTCCCATGGAATGCCCCACCAGCACCCCGCGCGAAACGCCCACGGCATCCATGAAGCGCACGATGTCGGCGACGTAGTCCTCTATGTGCTCCCGTCCCGGCCCCTCAGACCGTCCATGCCCGGGCAGGTCTACGGCGTAGACAGTGGCGCCAGGCATGCGGCGCAGCGCGGCGGGCCAGTGGAGGTGGCTTCCGCCGGCCCCGTGGATCAGGATCAGAGCCGGTCCTCCCCGCCTGCTAACGGTGTAGAAGAGCGCCTGTTCTCCAATCTGAGCAAACGGCATGGCTCCTCCTGGGTTTATTCTCACACAAAGACACAAAGGCACTGTTTATTTTCACACAAAGACACAAAGGCACAAAGGTTTTTTTATTTTTTCTTTATGTCTCTGTGTCTTTGTGTGAGATCAAAGGCACTGTTTATTCTCACACAAAGACACAAAGGCGCAAAGGTTTTTTTATTTTTTCTTTGTGTCTCTGTATCTTTGTGTGAGATCAAATTGAGATTGAGTGACCGGCCCGGAAGGCGGTCAGATTGCGTTCCGGGTCTCGGGGCCACCGGCGCCGGATGGCTTCCTCTACCGCCGCAGCGGGCAGGACGTTCCCCAGGCGGGTCCGACCGACCGCCGCCCCCAGCACGAACAGGTTGGCCGTCAGGCCAGCGGGCAGCGAATCCGGGGATAGATAGACCGGATGCCCCCCTGCTGCGCGCACCTGCTCCAGCACCGTCTCCAGTGCCGGATACGCGGCCTTGCCCAGCATGACGGCTGTCGGGAGCCAGCGTTCCCCGAAGAGCAAAAACTCCCCGCCGGGCCGCAGGGCGCGTATGGCCCGCAGCGCCTCCGAGACCTCCATCGCGATGACCAGGTCGGCCCCTCGGGGCGGGATGTTCGGCCCGACCGTCGCCCGTCCCAGCCGCAACTGAGCCTTGACCAACCCGCCTCGCTGGGCCATGCCCTTGTAGGGGTAGAAGCAGACCGGAAGGTCCAGGGCCACGGCGGCATCGGCAATCACCTCCCCAATAGTCAGAAGCCCCTGGCCGCCAACGCCGATGAGAAAAATATCCAGCATCGCAATCACCTATGGTGGAGCGCAGGCTGTCAGCCTGCCACAGGCCTGGCGGCCTGCGCTACAGATGTATGGATCAAAGCCCCCCGGTTGCACACCTGGGCACACAGACCACAGCCATAACAGAGGGCAGGGTCAATCACCACGGCCTCCGCCCCCAGGTCTATGGCCGGGCAACCGGTGAGGGTGATGCACAGTTTGCAGAGGTTGCAGTTCTCCGGCACAACGCGCACAACGCCGGCCCGACGGCCCCGGCGCTGCGCCTGAATGGCGCACTCCTGCCGGGACAGGATCACTTTGACCCCGGGCAGCGCCAGCGCCTGCTGGATGACCGCCGTCGTCCCGTCCAGGTCAAAGGGGTCCACAACAAAGAAGTGCTCCACCCCCAGCGCGGGCACCAGTTGGGCGATGTCCACCCGACGGCCCCCCGGCGGCTGGAAGTCCTCCGCCGTGCCGGGGTTGACCTGCATGCCCGTCATCGCCGTCCAGCCGTTGTCCATAATGATGACCGTCAGGGGGACGGCGTGCTGGACGGCGTTGATAAGCGCCGGGATGCCCGCGTGGAAGAACGTGGAGTCGCCGATGGTGGCGATGACCGGGGTCCGGACGCCCGCGTGGACGTAGCCCTGGGCCAGGCCGATGCTGGCCCCCATCGCCACCTCGTTCCAGACCGTATCAAAGGGCGGGTTCATCCCCAGGATGGTGCAGCCGATGTCCCCGGTCACCATCACCTGGTCCCGCTTGTATCCGGCCCGGCGGATGGCGCGGTTGATGGCCAGGAAAGTGCCCCGATGGGGGCACCCCGGGCAGACGGTGATGGGACGGGGCGCCGCCAGCCGCTCCGCCTCCGTAGTGGCCGCGAAGAGGTCCGGGGGGACGGGGAGGTCCAGCGCCGCCGCGA
>JAGHZG010000242.1 GCA_017743275.1 Chloroflexota bacterium
CCCCTGCCCCATCGGGGCAACCGCAAGGGCCACGCCCCGAAGCCCTCGGCCCCGAAGGGCCTCGGCCCGAGGGGGCTTCTCGCCCCGAGGGGTTGCCCCTACACCCCCCGGTACAATCCGCCGTCCACCAGCAGGCTGATGCCGGTGATGTAGGACGCGGCGGGAGAGGCCAGAAAGGCCACCGCGCGGGCCATCTCCTCCGGGGTCGCCATGCGGCCCAGCGGAATGGCGGCGGCGATTTTCGCCTCCTCCTCTTCCACCGTCGTGCCGTTGCGGGCCGCCCGGTCCTGCAACAATTGCACCACCCGCTCCGTCCGGGTCCAGCCCGGGCAGACCGCGTTCACCCGGATGCCGTCCGGCGCCAGTTCGTCGGAGAGGGTCTTGACCAGTCCCACCACGGCCATGCGCAGACTGTTGGAGAGGATCAGGTTGGGCAGCGGTTGCTTTACGCTCACGGAGGTCATGGCGATGATGGAACCGCTCCGCTGGGCCCGCATGGTGGGGATGACGGCGTGGCAGAGGCGGACGACGCTCATCAGGGTGAGTTGGACGGCGGCCTCCCAGTCGGCGGGGGTCAGTTCCAGGAAGCGGCCCGGTGGGGGGCCTCCGGCGTTGGTCACCAGGATATCTATCCGGTCAAAGCGGGCGCGGGCGGCTTCCACCACCCGCTCCGCCCCCGTCGGGTCGGCGACGTCGGCGGGGACGGCGACGACTTCGGCGCCGGTGGCCGCGCGAATGGCCTGCGCGGCGGCCTCCAGCGGGCCCTCCTGGCGGGCGCAGATGACCACCCGCGCGCCCTCCCGCGCCAGTTCAGCGGCCACCGCCCGGCCCAGCCCCCGGCTGGCGGCCGCGACCACTGCAACTTTGCCCTGCAGTCCTAAGTCCATCGGATACCCCCTGATCGGGTTTGTCCAATTTTGTTGGGCCTGGCCGTACTTGTAGGACAACTGCAAGCAGTTGTCCTACAACTTTGGGACACACCCCTACCCCTGTCGTCCTTGCAATTTTTTATAACCCGTGTTATAAAATTTCTCAGGAAGCCAATCTGAGAGCAAGCAGACCCCTATTTACCTCCACATCTCTATCTGTCTGACCTCCCCGAAAGGCTCCGCTATACCCAAAAGAAAGGAGCATAATGTACAATAAACGTGCCATATTGGCAGGAGCGGCCATCCTGTTGCTGGCCGCGCTGGCCTGCCTCTCTACGCCGACCCCGGTGCCGCCCACTCCGGCCCCGCCAACCCCGGTGCCACCCACTCAGCCCCCTGCGGCGACCTCTCTTCCCTCCGGAACTCACGCGCTGACCCTCCAGAACGACTCCGGCATCCCGGTCTGCCACGTCTACATTTCGTCCATCAAGAGCGACTCGTGGGGCGATGATTGGCTGGGAGAGAACGAGGTGGTCGCTGCCGGAACGGGCAAGGTCTTCCAGGTGCCCGCCGGTGTCTACGACCTCCGCGCCGAAGATTGCGACGGAAGCCTCCTGGACGCCCAGTGGGAGATCAACATCTCCCAGGACCTCACCTGGACCCTCACCGCCGTCCAGCGGTTCCCCCTCCTGCTGGTCAACGAGTCCAGTTACGAGGTCTGCTATGTTTACATCTCCCCCACCGATCAAAAGGAGTGGGGCGCGGATTGGCTGGGGGTAGGTATCACGATCCCGGCGGGGGGCCGCCATACCTTCCCGGTCCCCTTGGGCACCTATGACCTGCGGGCCGACGACTGCGATGGCAACCCTTTGGACATCCAGAATGGCATCACCCTCGGGGCGGAGGGCATCACCTGGACCCTCTCCGATGTGACCCTGGCCTTGCTGACGGTGGTCAACCAACTGGACATCCCCATCTGCTACATTTACATTTCCCCGGCGGGAAGTGCGGAGTGGGGCGGGGACTGGCTGGGTGAGAATGCCATTGCCCCCGGCAGCGAGTACACCTTCACCTTCCCGGAGGGGACGTACGACCTGCGGGCCGAGGATTGCGACGGCAACCTGCTGACCGAGGAGTACGGGGCCACCCTCAGCGGGGATATGACCTGGACCATCTCCCCGAAATAGGGAGCCCTTCCGGTCAGGAGGAAAGGGGTTTGCAGCAGCCGAAGACCGCCGCAAACCCCTCTTCGCCGGCAACTACCTACCAGGGGGACTCCGGGCAAGCGTCATAAAAGATGCTGGCAAAGGCATGCCCTGTAGCGCAGGCCGCCAGACCTGCATGCAGGCTGACAGCCTGCGCTACGTTATCTGCCAACCGATCAGGGTAGGTAGTTGCCTTCGCCGTCGCCGGTTCCCCGGGACAGGATTTACGCAGTTGGGAGAACGTGCCAGGCACTTTTGAAGTGCCTGGCACGTTCGGAAGTAGCGCAACTGCGCAACTCCTGCCGAAGAGTCCGTCCACCCCTACAGCAACCCCAACTCCGCCAGTTTCTCCTTTGTCGGGACGCCGTTCTCGTCCCAGCCTCGCAGACGGTAGTACTCCGGTAGCATCCGGTCCAACTCCACCACATGCCCCTTCGCCGGCCCCTCCGGCATCGGCTCATGGAGCATGCGCGGGGGGAGGGTATCGTCGGCCCGGGAGAACCCCGCCCGCACCAGGAACATCCGCTCCAGGTTGTAGACCCGCTCTCCGGCCTCCAGCAGCGTCTCCTCATCGTACCCGGCGCCCGTGGCGTACTCCATCAGGCGGGAGATGCGCACCGGCTCCACGTTGTACGTGGGCTCAAAGAGATAGCGGATGCTCAGGAAGACACACAGTCCCGCTGCGTCCACAATGGTGAAAATGTCCTCAAAGTACTTCACCAGCCGGGGCTTGTCCTCCCAGGAGAGGGGGTCCACCTTCTTGGGGACGCCGAAGACCTCCATATAGGCCGTATCCCCGGCCATGTGGGAAGCGCCGATGTTGGAGGTGGCGTAGAGGAGGCCCATCCCCTTCGCCCCGCGCGGGTCGTAGGCCGGGAATTCCTGCTTTTTGGCGGACATGGAGAACTCCGGATGGCCGTAGTGGGAGGCCAGCCGGTAACTCCCCTGAGCGATGAGGTCGCCGAAACCCTCCCGCAGGCCGGCCAGGCGGACCATCTCCACCACAGCCTGGGCATCCCCGAAACGCAGGGGACGCCCGATGTCCGACTCGGGGATCAGGCCCAGTTCGTACATCTCCATCGCGCAGGCAATGGTCACCCCGGCGGAGATGGTGTCCAGGCCCAGTTCGTTGCAGATGTAGTTGGCCTTGGTGATGGCGGCCAGGTTGTCCACGCCGCACGCGCTGCCCAGGGCGCCGATGGTCTCGTACTCCGGCCCTTCCCCCTCCCCGCCGAAAACCGGGTCCTCCACGCGCGTTAACCGGCCACAGGCGATGGGGCAACCGTAGCAGGCTTTGGGCCGAATCAGATACTTCTCGCTCAGCACGCGCCCGGAGATGGCCTCCGCTCCGGCGAAGACCCCCGTCCGGAAATTGTAGGTGGGGAGAATGCCCACTTCGTTGGTGACGGGAGGCACGTAGGCGGTGCCGTAGGTCCGCAGGGCGGACTTTCCTGCCGCCACTGCCTGCTTGACCTCCTCCACCACCTGGTCGGCGAGGGCCTTCAGTTCGTCGGGGCGGGCCAGGGGGATACGGCGGGTGCCCCGCACGACGACGGCCTTCAGGTTCTTGGAGCCCATAACCGCGCCCACGCCGGAACGGGCGGCGGCGCGGTGCTTATCGTTCATGATGGCCGCGATGGGCGCCAGTCGTTCTCCCGCCGGGCCGATGCAGGCCACCCGGGCCCGGGGGTCCGTCTCGGCCCGCAGCATGTCCTCGGTCTCAAAGACCGTCCGGCCCCAAAGGTGGTCGGCGGGGCGGAGCTCCACCCGGTCGTCGTTCACCCAGAGATATACCGGTCGCTCCGCCCGCCCCTCAAAGATGAACAGGTCAAACCCGGTGCGCTTCATCTCCGTGGGGAAGAAACCGCCGGAGTTGGAGCAGGAGATGGCGCCGGTCAGAGGGGATTTCGTGGTCACCATATACCGGTTGCCGGTAGGGACCGGGGTAGCGGTAAGG
>JAGHZG010000243.1 GCA_017743275.1 Chloroflexota bacterium
CCTGATCTCCCGCGTGCGGGTGGTCCGCTCCGAAGAGAGCCGCCTGGAGTCGCTGGCCGACGATTCTTTCCTCTCCGACTTTGACGAAAAGGACCCCCGCTCGCTGGCCCGCATGATGCGCCGGATGGCCGACGAAGTGGGAGAAGACCTGGGGCCGGAGTTTGAGGAAGTTGTCGGACGGCTGGAGGCGGGGGAGAGCCCCGAGGAGATAGAGAGGGCCATGCCGGAACTGCTGGAGGAGGAAGGCGGGGAAGCGGACATCGGCGAGGAGTTATAACGTCGGAGGGATGTGCCCTTCCGTCCAGCGCGCCTGCAGGAGGGCGCGCAGGTCTGCCTGCACCGCCTCCACAGAGCGGGCGGCATCCACCACGACCCACCGCTGAGGTTCCAGGCCAGCCAGTTCCAGATAGCCGGCCCGCACCCGGCGGTGGAAATCCACCGTCTCCCGGTCCAGACGGTTCCACTCTCCGCCGCCCGTCCGGCGGCGGGCCAGCCCCTCTTCGGGGGAAATGTCCAGGCAGAAGGTCAGGTCGGGGGTCAGGCCGCCGGTCGCCAGATAAAGGACCCACCGGAGCGCCTCCAGGTCCAGGCCCCGCCCGTAGCCCTGGTAGGCCAGAGTGCTGTCGGCGTAGCGGTCGCAGAGGACGGTCTGCCCGGCGGCCAGCGCCGGGCGGATGATCTCCGCCACCACCTGGGCACGCGCAGCGCAATACAGGAAGACCTCCGTCCAGGGGGACATGCCGGTATGGGCCGGGTCGTGGAGAACATCCCGAATCCGTTCCCCGATGATTGTCCCCCCCGGCTCCCGGACCAGGACGACGGGATGGCCTTGCTCCTGAAGCCACCCCGCCAGCAGGCGGGCCTGGGTCGTCTTGCCGCTGCCGTCGGGCCCCTCCAGCGTGATGAACAACGGCACCTCCGCAGAAAACGGCGGTGGCGGCGGCGACCTGCCGCGACATCACCTCCGGTATAACCAGACCGTCTCTTCCCGAAGGCGGCGAGGCAGATTCTCCCACTCCTCCGGAGTGTAGACCAGAACGTCCACCGGCACCGGCAGTTCCGTAAGGTCCCATTCCGCGGCTCGCCGTTCCGGGGACGCAGTTGCTCTTTCCACCAAAATCACCACATCCAAGTCGCTCCCCACTCCCCAGTCCCCCCGGCTGTATGACCCGCAGTATCCGATACCCACGACATCGGGGTGCTGGAGGGTCTCCGCCCACTGCCGGAGCGCCTCCAGGACCGTCGGGGCATCAGGCCATTTGAGCACGGACGAAGTCCACAATCTCACGGGCATACTGGATCGCCTCCTCGCTCTGGAGGGGGCCGTAGTGCTCAAAGGGGGCGCCTTCGGCGAAACTGTTGGGATAACGGGGAGGGATGTAGAAACCATCCAGCACCCGGGCCTTCTCTACCAGGAGAGCGGGGACGGCAACCTGGGGGGGAAGTTCCCGCAGGAGCCGGGCCACCACATGCCCCCAGGCCTCCTGCCCATAATGGAGGTGCAGAGCCTTTACTGCTTTCTCGGCAGCCTGCTGGGCGGCAAAGCATGCCCATTCGTGCCGCCCCGCTTGCCGGGAATCCTCTGCCTGCTCCAGGTCCCGCTCCGCCTGGCGGAGCCAATCCCGCGCTCGCTGGACCATCTACGCCCTCGTGATGCGCACCCGCCGGTTCGGCTCTTCCCCCACCGAGTAAGAGGAAAGGCCGGCTTCCCGGGCCATTTCGTGTTGCTGGCGGCGGATGAACGCGTTCTGGGGGGAGAGTTCCACTTCATCCGCCTCCCCGTCCAGAATCCGCCGGATCGCGTGGTCCGCCTCCCGCAGGGCGGGCGTCAGCGGGCCGGGCAGGTGGTTCTCCGCCGCGATGTCGCTCAGGCAGGCCTCCATTTGTGCGACGGTATTGGCCCGCAGGACGTAGACGGGGATGCCCTTCCGCTCAGCGTCGGTGATCAGCCGGGGGCGCTTACGGAAGAAGCCTTTGGTGGTCACGAAGGCATCCGCCTGCCCCAGTTCATCCACCACGTAGACGGGGACCTGCATGCGGCGGGCGGCCCGTTCCAGCCGGTTGCGGGCGATACCGTAGGGGAAAATGCGCACTGGCTCCTGGATTTTGGGCCCCAGCGGCGCCGGAGAGGGAGCCGGAGACGGGGCGTCGGGGGATGGGCGCGCGCGGCCGCTCTCCCGCTCCTCCAGCGACGGCGGCTTCGCTTTCTCCACCCGAATCTCGCCGGACGCGTCCCGATAGCGGAGTTCCGCTTGCAGAGGGCGGCCCCGGAGCAGCGCGTCCACCGATTCGGCCACGCTGTGGTGGATGAGCAGCCGCTGGCGGTCCTGGATTTCAATGAGGACGTCAAACGTCGGCGGCGCACGGCGCTCCAGAATGGTCTTCTGCGTGCCCCGCCGCCGCGCCTCCTCGTCCGAAAGGGTCACGCTCTCAATCCCGCCGACCAGGTCGGAGAGGGTAGGGTTCAGCAGGAGGTTGTCCAGGGTGTTGCCGTGGGCGGTGGCGATGAGTTGGACGCCCCGTTCGGCGATGGTGCGCGCGGCCAGGGCTTCCAGTTCCCTCCCGATTTCGTCAATGACGATGACTTCGGGGTTATGGTTCTCCACCGCCTCAATCATCACCTCGTGCTGGAGGGAGGGCATCTCTACCTGCATCCGGCGCGCGCGCCCCACAGCGGGATGGGGGATGTCGCCATCACCGCCGATTTCGTTGGACGTGTCCACAATGATGACCCGCTTCGTCTCCGCCAGGACCCGGGCGGCTTCCCGCAGCATGGTTGTCTTACCCACGCCGGGCCGGCCCAGGAGGAGGATGCTCTTGCCGCTCTCAATGATGTCCTGGATGATGGCGATGGTGCCGTAGACGGCCCGGCCGACCCGACAAGTCAGCCCGACGATGTCCCCTTTGCGGTTGCGGATGGCCGCGATGCGGTGGAGGGTACGGGCGATGCCGGCGCGGTTATCGGCGTCAAATTCGCCTACCCGCTCCACCACATTCTGGATGTCTTCCCGGGTGACCTCCCGCTCGCTCAGCACCACCTCGCCATTGGTGTAGCGGGCGGTGGGCACCCGACCCAGGTCCAGAATCACCTCCAGCAACTCGTCCCGCCGACCGATCTGCTGGATTTTCTCCCGCAGGTCTGCCGGCAGGACGTTCAGTAACGCGTCCAGATCATCGGTAATGTGATTGTAGTACCCCTTCTCCACAGCACTCAGTTCTCTTCTCCAGATTCGGCAGGCGGGAGCAACAGCCCCGGTGGAACCAGCTCCCCGCGTCCGGTAACGAGGCCGATACCGAACCGGCGCGCGGCCGCGTCGCAGGCGGCGTCCACCCGGAGCCCGTAGATATAAACCAGATAAGGGCCTGGAACCCCATGTTGCGCCAGTCGTTGCCGGAAGCCCTCGGAGCGCATCCGGTTGGCCCAATCCTCTATCTCCCGTCGGCTCAGCCGGGTTTTCGCTTCCACCACTGCCCACAGGACCTGACCGTCCCGGGCCGCGGGGATCGCCACATCTACTTCGCCGTCCATTCGGACCTGTCGGGGTTCTTCCAGAATCTGATAGCCCTTTTGCTCCAGAAGAACCAGGACCCAGTCTTCAGCCTCTTCCTCTACAGTGGCCCCGATGGTGCGCCGCAGATTGTTGACCTCCACAGCGAGATGGTCCACTTTTTGGGCCAGCACATCCACTCGTTCGTCAGTGCGCCGTTGGGCCTCGGCCAGTTCCTCCACCCGTTGCTCCGTCCGCCGTTGGGCCTCCGCCAGCGCTTTGACGGATTCATCAGTGCGCCGCTGGGCCTCGGCCAGTTCCTGAACGGCCGCCTCCAGCCGGTCCAGCCGCTCCTCGCTGCGCCGCTGGGCCTCCGCCAGCGCTTTGACCGATTCGTCGGTCCGCCGCTGGGCCTCGGCCAGTTCCTGAACGGCCGCCTCCAGCCGGTCCAGCCGCTCCTCGCTGCGCCGTTGGGCCTCCGCCAGCGCTTTGACCGATTCATCAGTGCGCCGTTGGGCCTCGGCCAGTTCTTCCACCCGT
>JAGHZG010000244.1 GCA_017743275.1 Chloroflexota bacterium
GTGGGCGTGGCCAACGCCGTGCGGCAGGCGTTCTCCCCAAGCCACATCGCACCTCTCCTCCTTTCCTTGGCTGGCGGTCCCCCGGGTTCCCCCCCGCCCGGGGGACCATCTTTTATGGCAACGTAACGCAGGCTGTCAGCCTGCACTCTGCAGGCCTGGCGGCCTGCGCTACAGGGGCATGCCTTCGTCAACATCTCTTAAGGTGCTTGATCAAAGCCCCCCTGGCAGGTAGTTGCTTTGGGGAACTTTTGGCCCCCTCTCCTTAAGTTTGGCCTTTTCGCCCACGAGGATAAGTGAAATATATTTTTCATTGCGGCGGCTTCATTGCCGCCACAAAAAAACAATTTTTTATCCCCGGAAGCCCCCACCCTGCGGCACAGCATGATCCCGTCAATGCGAAAAGACCTACCCGATTTCTGGGGAATGTGCTAAAATACAAAAGTAGCGCAACGGCCAGGGGTAGGTATATGCAGTCTCCCTCAGCACCCTTGCGAATTTTCCTGTTGGGTCCGGTTCGCCTGGAAGTGGAGGGCAGGCCTATCGCCCTGCCCCAACGGGAGAGTTTGATGCGCCTTTTCGTACGCCTGCTGCTCCAAAGCGGACAACCCCTACCGCGCAAAACGCTGGCGTTTTCCCTCTGGCCCGACGAGACCGAAACTAACGCCCTGGCGAACCTGCGCCGTCACCTCTACCTGCTGCACCATGTGCTCCCCCCGGTCGCCCGGCCGCTCCTGCACATTTCTCCCCAGACCGTTTCGTGGGCCGATTCGGACGAGTGCTGGCTGGATGTGCGCGCCTTTGAGCGCGATAGCGACGAGATAGACGAACTGGAAGACATCGTCAGCCTGTATGGCGGCGACCTGGCGGCGGGCGTGGATATGGACGACGTCATCCTTGCCCGCCGTGAAGAATTGCGCAGCCACTATCGGGGTCTGCTCAAAAAACTGGTCTGGGCCTGCATTGAGCAGAATCAACCGGAGCGCGCGCTGAAATGGGCCCGCAAACTGACCGCCGAAGACCCCTGGGATGAGGAATCGGTGCGGTTGCAGATGACGCTGGAGGTGCTTTCGGGCCACCGCGCCGCCGCGCTGGCCACCTATCAAACGCTGGCGCGCGAACTGGAGCGCGAGTTGCACACGCAGCCCATGCCCGAAACGATGGCGCTCTATCGCGACATCCTCAGCGACCGTCTGCCGCGTCTGATTCCGCGAAAGACCGTCTCGCCCGAGCCGCATTTTGTTGGCCGCACCGATGAGTTATCGCAACTGCAGGCCCTCCTCGCCGCTTTACGCAACGGCCAGGGCGGAATCGTATTCATCTCCGGCGAGGCCGGCGTGGGCAAGACCGCTCTGCTGCGGGAGGGATTGCACCGTTTCCTGGAATCGGCCGGCGCAGATGCGCCGCGCCTGTTTTGGGGACAATGCCCGCCTCCCACTGGAACTGCTCCGCCCCGTCCCTACGACCCCTGGCGACAGGTGCTCACCGTTGCCGCTCCCCTTCTGGCCCGCAGCGCCGAAATCCCGCCCGAGTGGCTGAGCCGGCTGTTGCCACTGGTCCCCGATTTGAGCCTGCTGCGCCCCGACCTGCTGGCCCCTCCCCAGCCCGATGCTGCCGAATTGCGCACCGCTCTCCGCCAGGGTATCCACTTCCTGGCCATCCAGCGACCACTGGTTCTCGTGATGGAGGATTTTCACTGGGCGGACACCGCCTCCCTGGAACTGTTGGCCGAACTGACCCACACCTGTCAGACGCTGCCCCTGATGATCCTGATCACGTACCGCACCACCGGGGCACCGGCGGCGTTGCTGAACCTCAAACGGGACCTGCGTCGCTACCGCTGTGGGCAGGAAATTCCTCTGCGCGCGTTCACTGACGAAGAAAGTCGTCTCTTTCTGGAGAAGATGCTGGGCCGTGAGACGGTTACCCCCGCCCTGATCGCTGAGATCAATCGCTACGCCCGGGGGCTGCCTCTGCTGCTGCGGGAAGCGGCCGAAAGTCTGCGCCGGGCTCGGCAGGTCTCCCGGAGGTCTCCCCCTACCCTGCGGGAAGCGATCCGGACGCGACTGGCCCAACTTCCCGCCCCGGCGCAGCAGATGCTGGAGGCGGCGGCCGTGCTGGGCTTTTCCTTCTCCAACCTGGAACTGGAGACGATGCTGGCCTGGCCCCCTGCCACCTGCGCCGAAGTGGTGGACCAGTTACAGGCCCAGGGACTGATCCTGGACGCAGTCCCGCCGGGGCCGGACGACTATACGTTTTCGCACCAACTCATCCACCGGATGATTCTGGATGAAATTCCCTCCGACCGCGCCGTCCTTCTGCACGAGCAGGCCGCCCGGGCCCTGGAAACCGTCCATGCCGGGCAGCCGGGGTTCGCCGCAGAGATCGCCACCCACTACGAAACAGCGCAAAAACCCTTTCCGGCGGCGCGCTTCTGGCTGGTTCACGCCCAGGAACTGACGGACCTGGCCGCCTTTGAACAGGCAGAAGCAGCCATTGAGCGGGCCGTTGCCCTGCTGGGAGAAGAAACCGCCACGCGCGAGATCCGCCAACTGCGGGCGCAGGCCGCCCTGCAACGCAGCGTGCTCGCCCACTATCGCGGTCAGAGTGCTCAAGTCCTGCCGCTCCTGGAAAGCGCCCTCGTTGCCTGCCGTGAATTCCCCTCCCTTTGTGCCAGCGCCCTGGTTCGCTATGCCCACGCCCTCTACACCCGCGATCGCTACCCGGAAGCGCATCAGGCCGCCAGCCACTCGCTGGAAATCGCCCGTACTCTGGGAGAAAAACCGGCCGTTGTGCGGGCCCTGAACGTTCGCGGCATCGTCGCCCTGATGATGGGACGTCCCCACGAAGCGATCCAGGACTTGCAGGAGGCCCTGGCACTGGAAGAGGCCGCCGCCGGTTCTTCAACGGAGAGGGTGCAAAGCCTGAACCATCTCGGCACCGCGCTGGTCTTTGTACAGGACTACGCGCAGGCGCAGCAAATACTGGCGAAAACCGTTGAACTCTCCCGTCGGGGCGGTCTGCGGCGTATAGAGTCCGCCGCCCTGACGATGTTGGGGCAAATCGCGCTCAATCAGGGCCGCTACGGCGAAGCGGTCCGCATCTACTCCCAGGCTATTGAGGTGGCCGGGACATCGTATCTGCCGGGTCTGTGGGGCAAGTTCGCCGGGCGTGGGGCGGCCTTCCTGCGGATGGGCAGTCTGGAGGAGGCACGACGGGACTTCGCGCGCGGGCTGGAAAATGCCCGTCAGGTGAAAAGCGCCTACGGGCAGTTGTTGATGCAGGCCTATTTGACCCTCACCGACCTGGCGCAGGGACGCGCCCCCGCCGATTCGCTGGCGAGACTGGAAGATGAGGCCGCCGCGCTCCGTTTGCACGCCGTGGTCTTTCTGACCAGCCTGGCGCGCGCCGGGCTGTGGCGACTGCTGGGTGAATGGCAGAGGGCGCTTTCCGCCAGTCAGCGCGCCGTGCAGGCCGGGCAGGCCAGCGGCGTGCCCCAGTTCGTTCAGCAGGCGCAACTGGAGGAGTGGATGACCCTGGCACTGAGTGGCCGGACCCCTGACCAGGCGATGCTGGAGAGTCTCGCGGAAGCGGCCCGCGCTTCCGGCGAAGTTCCCCAGCAGGCGCGGGCCAGCCTGGCGCTGGCGGTTCACCTGGGAAACCAGGGGAACCCCGCCGAAGCCCTCGCCGCCGCTCAGCGCGGTCTCGCCCTGGCGCGCGCCTGCCCCGACCAGCCTTTAATGGGCGAGATCCTGCTGGTCCTGCTCCGCCTGTACGAAACCCTCGGCCAGTACGAGCAGGCACAGGCCTGCCGCGCCGAACTCCACGCGCTGGCCGAAACCTCCTATGCCCCCCTTCACCTGGCGCTGGATGCCGATTCCCCTCTGCGCTCCATTCTCCTGGCTTCCCTCTAAATTCAACCCCCCGAACACCTCCACCTTAAACCACCGAACACCCCCCCAATTCCCTCTGAGGACGTTCTGAGGACGTTTTGAGGACGCTCTCTCTGTATCATGGAGAGCAAA
>JAGHZG010000245.1 GCA_017743275.1 Chloroflexota bacterium
TTCGCCGCCCGCCGCAGGCGGCGGGGGTGGGGTGAGGAAGCCTGAATAGTTACTCCCGTTCGTAGTCAGGCACGGAGCGCCAGCGGAGCGCCGTTGGGGTCATTGGTCATTGGTCATTGGTCATTGGTCATTTGGTCATTTCCAACAGATACCTACCCGTACTCCTCTTTCAGCCTTTGTTTATCCACCTTGCCCGCGCCGGTCTTGGGCAGGGCGTCCACGAAGACGACGGACTTGGGGACTTTGTACCCCGCCAGCCGCTCCCGGCAGAAGGCCAACAGTGCCTCGGCGGTGACCTGCGCGCCGGGGCGAAGGGCGACGATCGCCCGGCCCACCTCCCCCCACTTGGGGTCGGGGACGCCGATGAGGGCCGCCTCGGCGACGGCCGGATGGGCGTGCAGTACGCTCTCCACCTCCGCCGGGTAGACGTTCTCCCCGCCGGAGATAATCATATCTTTCAGCCGGCCCACGATGTAGTAATACCCCTCGGCGTCCCGCCGGGCCAGGTCGCCGGTGTGCAGCCAGCCGTCCCGGATGGTCTGGGCGGTGGCTTCGGGGTTGTTCCAGTACCCCGCGCAGACGTGTGGCCCCCGGATGACCAGTTCCCCCACTTCGTCCGGGCCGCACTCCGTGCCGTCCTCCCGCACAATCTTGACGTCTATGTGGAACAGGGGGAAGCCTACCGAGCCGGGCTTGCCCCGGACGTCCTCCGGCGGGAGCCAGAAGGTGTTGGGGCCGGCCTCCGTCAGGCCGTAACCGGTTTTGAAGTCCACCCCGCGCTCCCAGAACTTCTCAAAGACGGGCATCGGGCAGGGCGCGCCGCCGCTGATGACGATCTTCAGGCGGGAGAAGTCCGCCTCCTCCCAGCGGGGATGCTGTTGGAGCACGATGAACATCGTCGGCACGCCGAAGAAGACCGTCACCCCCGCGTCCCGGATGAGGTCAAACACCTGGTCGGGGTCAAATCCCTTGCAGACGATGCTGGTGCCGCCGATGTAGACCAGCGGGGCGGTGAAGACGTTCAGCCCGCCGGTGTGGAAGAGGGGGGCGTTGAGAATTGCCACGTCGTCCGGCGTGAGCCCCCAGGAGACGACGGTGTTGACCGCGTTGGCGGTGATGGCGCGGTGGGTCAGGACGGCCCCCTTGGGGAGCCCCGTCGTCCCGCCGGTGTAGCAGATGACCCAGGGATCGTCCCAATCCAGGTCCACCTCCGGCAGGGGGGCGTCGGAGAAGGCCTCCCGTTCGGTGAAGTGGATGTCATCCAGGGCGGCCGGTTCCCCCAGGGCGACGTAGTGGCGCACGCTGGGGACCCGGCCCCGCAGCGCGTTCACCTGGGCGACGAACTCGCTCCCGTAGATGAGGGCGACGGGGGCAGCGTCGGCCAGCAGCCCCTCCAGTTCGTAGGGGGTCAGGCGCCAGTTCAGGTTCTGCAGGATGCCCCCGATGCGCCCCAGGGCGAACCAGATGTCCAGGTACTCCACGCAGTTTTGAGCCAGGACGGCCACCCGGTCCCCTTTGCGGATGCCCAGGCGGTCCTGCAGGAAACGGGCGGTGCGGTTGACGGAGCGGCTCCACTCCCGGTAGGTGATGGGCCGGTGGCCGTTTAGAGTGTCCACCAGCGCCACTTTGTTGGGGGTCAGTTGCGCCCGCCGTCCGATCCAGTCTCCGACGATCATCCGGCCCTCACGTCCCGATCACGATTCCGCCGTCCACCCGCAGGACGGCCCCGGTGATGTAGGCGGCCTCGTCGGACGCCAGGAAGAGGTAGGCGTTGGCGACGTCGCGGGGGTCGCCCAGGCGGCCCAGCGGGATGCGGCCTCGCATCCCTTCCAGAATCTTCTCCGGCATCTGGCGGACCATGTCGGTGAGGATGAAGCCGGGGGCGACGGCGTTGACCCGGATGCCGTACCGCCCCAGTTCCCGCGCCCAGACTTTGGTCATCCCGATGACGCCGGCCTTGGTGGCGACGTAGTTGGTCTGGCCGAAGTTGCCGTCCAGCCCCACCACCGATGAGGCGTTGAGGATGACGCCGCCGCCCTGGCGGATCATATAGGGCACCACGGCCTGGGTACAGTTGAAGACGCCTTTAAGGTTGACGGCGATCACCCGGTCAAAGTCCTCCTCGGACATCTGGCCGACGATCTGTCCGTCTTTGTACTTGACCAATTGGGCGTCCCGCAGGATGCCTGCGTTGTTGACCAGAATGTCTATCCGCCCGTAGCGGGCGGCGACGTCGTCCACCCATTCCTGGACCGCTTGCCGGTCCGTGACGTCCACTTTGTAGAAGGCGGCGTCGGGCCCTAACATCGCGGCGGTCTGGCGGCCCGCTTCTTCGGTGACGTCGCAGATGACAACTCTGGCCCCTTCTTCGGCGAAGCGCAGGGCGGTCGCCTGACCGATCCCGGCCGCGCCGCCGGTGATGAGAGCAACCCGGTCCTTCAGCCGCATCGGAGTTCCTCCTGGAGATATGGGCAGTTCACCGCAGAGACGCCGAGGGCGCAGAGTTCTACATAGACTTCATCGGAAATAGGACGCGGATGAACGCGGATGGACGCGGATGAGCACAGATTTTCCTTAACTCAATAGCATAACCTGGCATTGCGCTCTAATTCCGGTGAACTCTATAATTTACTTCTGCGTACTCTGCGTCTCGGCGGTGAAATGACCTTTTTGCGCGGGCTCAACGCTATTTTTCCTCCGCACTTTCTGCAGGCCCTGCAGTCAGGGTTGCCGATTCGCCCTCTTCCACGCGCCGGGCGATGAACGCCATCGCGTCCTCCAGGCGGGTAAAGCCGTACTGGTCTCCGGTCTGGATGTGGCGGACAATTCCCCGCCATGCTCCGGGCAGGGCGTCCGGAGCGGATTCGCGGATGAAGCGCAGGATGAATGAGGCAATGGTGGTGCCCGGCATGGCGGTTCTCTCTGCGGTGATGGAAGGTCATCCTCCTGGGTCTGGGGCCGGGGGGCGGCCTTCGCCAACCCTCCAGGCTAACCCAGGGCGCCAAGTGCCCCTGAGGCAGTCTCGGCCTGTTGGAAGTATACACTGCAGCGGTTACCGGGGAGTTACACGGGGGTTACAGGGGGTGTGTAGGACAACTGCAAGCAGTTGTCCTACTTTGTCTGGCGGATGGACTCGTAGAGTTGGACGGTGGCCGGAGAGGGCTCCACGTCCAGTTCTTCCCGGAGATGCTGGACACAGCGCCGAAAGACTCGCAGGGCCTGGGCCCGGCGGCCCGTCCGGGCATACGCCAGCATCATCCACCGGTAGGCCTGTTCCCAGCACGGGTCGCGGGCCAGAATCCCCTGGCAGACGGTCAGGACCTCCTCCCAGGCCTCCTTCCGGGCCAGGAGTTCCGCCACGCGGTCGGCGGTGCGCAGGTAGAGGGCAACCAGCCGCTCCCGCTCCTCGCTGCACCAGTCCTCGTAGAGGCAGTCCTCCAGATAGTCGCCCGTGTAGAGGGAGAGGGCCTGCCGGTACCGCTCCAGTGCTGCCTGCGGATCCGTCTCCAGGAGACGGTCCCCCTCGGCGATGATCGTTTCCAGGGCCTCCGCATCCAGCCAGAGGTCGGCGCCGGGCCGCAGGCCGTAGCGGGAACTGTCGCGGACGATGTAGGCCGAAGGGATGCCGTCCGGGCGCTCCGGCTCCAAAACCTTGCACAGGGTGCTGAGGGCAACTTTGAAGTCCCGCCGGGCGGTTTCGGGGTCCAGGTCGGGCCAGAGCATCTCCAGAATCTGGTCCCGGTCCAGCATCCCGCGCCGGTGGGTGAGGAGCACCTGGAAGAGACGGCGGGCCTTCTCCCGGCGCCACTCCGCCGGGGGGATTTCCCGGTTCCCCCGCCAGACGCGGAACTCCCCCAGGGTCTGGACGCGCAACTGATAGCCGGGGTGAAACTCCACCGCTTCCAGGCCCAGGGCGCGCAGCAACCGCTCCGCGCAGGCGCGGTGGATGCCGGACCGGCGGGCGTAGACCAGAAGCGGGACACTCATCCGGGGGTCGGGGGGGCCCAGAAG
>JAGHZG010000246.1 GCA_017743275.1 Chloroflexota bacterium
AAGAACTGGTGGAGGTCCAACGTCGGCATGAGGAGCGGCTGGCGCGGCTGGAGGCCACGGTCCAAGAACTGGTGGAGGTCCAACGTCGGCATGAGGAGCGGCTGGCGCGGCTGGAGGCTATTGTGGAGGCCCTGGTGGAAGCCCAGCGCCGCACCGAGGAGCGGCTGACCCGCCTGGAGGATGCGGTCCAGGAACTGGTGAAAGTTGTACAGAAGCACGAGGAGCGCCTGGAGACCATTGAGCAGATTCTCGCTAAGGCCCTCATCCGGATGGACCGGTTGGAATCGCAGGTAGGCCAACTCGCCAATCGCCTGGGATTGGACCTGGAGGTAGACGCCGAGGAGGTCTTGCGGAGTCTCCTGGAGGACCGGAGAATCCGGATGCTTCAGGAACCTTTTGCCTTAGAAGTGGATGGGGAGATGGACGTGGTCGTTCCAGTGGAACTGCCCACCGGAGAGCGGCCGTGGATCATCGTGGAGGTGAAGGGACGTCTCCGCCGGAAGGAACTGGGGGAGTTCCTGCAGCGCCTGCAGCGTCCTTCAATCCAGGAGGAACTCCAGAGAGCCGGGGTGCAGAAGCCCTACCTGCCTTATGCCTTCGGACTGCGGGTATATGCCGATGTGGACCGGATGGCTGAAGAGGCGGGCGTTGGGGTGCTGAGTTTTCGCGGGGAGCGGGTAGCACCCCGGTTGTGGGAGTAAGCGGTAGGATAACCGGCTGAGGCGAAACAGGAACAATTTCACTTCTCATCGGGGCGACCTTCGGGTACGTTTGTGATTGTGCTCAAGAAGTACCCAATATTATCGCAGGTATTCTCAATCCAAATTCATAGAGGAGGCAGTCCATGGCGAAAGGTAAAGAGCCCATTCTGGAAAGCGTTATGCATCACGCGATCGGTCTGAGCGGGATCGCAAAGGAGTACAACCCCTTCCTGATCGCCCAGCGGCAGTTGGATGAGGCGGCAGAGATTATGGGGTTGGACCCGGCCGTCCACGAGTTGCTCCGCTGGCCGATGCGGGAACTCCACGTGACGATGCCCGTGCGGATGGACGACGGGACCGTGAAGGTCTTCCACGGGTTCCGCGTCCAGTACAACGATGCCCGCGGCCCGACGAAGGGCGGCATCCGGTATCATCCGGAAGAGACGATTGATACGGTGCGGGCGCTGGCCGCGTGGATGACCTGGAAGACAGCAGTGGTAGACCTGCCGCTGGGCGGCGGTAAGGGCGGCATTGTCTGCAACCCCAAGGAGATGTCCCGGGGCGAACTGGAGCGGCTGAGCCGGGCCTATATCCGCGCCGTCGGCCGCATCCTGGGGGAGGAGATGGATGTCCCGGCCCCCGATGTCTACACCGACTCGAAGATCATGGCCTGGATGATGGACGAGTATTCGGTGATGCGGGGGTACAATGTCCCCGGGGTGATCACGGGCAAGCCGATTCCGCTGGGCGGGTCGCAGGGCCGCGGCGATGCCACCGCGCGAGGCGGTATGTATTGTACCCGCGAGGCCGGAAAAGTGCTGGGCATTGACCTGAAGGGCGCTACGGCGGCTATCCAGGGCTACGGCAATGCCGGGCAGTACGCCCACATTCTGGGCCAGGAACTGCTGGGGCTGAAGGTCGTCGCCGTTTCCGACTCCAAGGGCGGTATCTACAATCCAGACGGTCTGGACCCCAATGAGGTCATCGCCCACAAGGACAAGACCGGGTCGGTGATGAACTTCCCCGGTGCCCGGAATATCACCAACGCCGAACTGCTGGAACTGCCGGTCACGGTGCTCATTCCGGCGGCGATGGAGAACCAGATTACCGAGGCCAACGCGGCCAACATCAAGGCCCGCATCGTGGCGGAACTGGCCAACGGCCCCACCACCCCGGAGGCGGACCGCATCCTCTTCGCCAACGGCGTCTACGTCATCCCCGACTTTCTCTGCAACGCCGGTGGGGTGACCGTCTCCTACTTTGAGCAGGTCCAGAACGCCTACGACTACTACTGGGACCTGGAGACGGTCCACGAGCGGCTGGATAAGAAGATGACCGCCGCCTTCCATGCGGTGCATCAGACATCGCAGCAGTACAAGGTGCACAACCGGATGGGGGCGTACATCGTGGCAGTGAGCCGGGTGGCGGAGGCCTGCCGGCTGCGCGGCTGGGTGTAGGTTTTTGACCTCATCCCACCCTCAATCTCTTCCCCTCTTCTGACCGAAGGCCAGGATAGGGGGGAGGGGTGAGGTCTGATTCTATGCTCTCTGAGCAAGCCCGACGGGTTTTCCCGTCGGGCTTGCTGTTTATGGGGGTCAGCGGCCCAGGGGGATGTAGTCCTGCAGGATGGAGTTGCCAATGAACTCCCGCAGGATGGAGTTATCAGGCACCATGTCGGGGGGGCAGGGGGTGAACCACTCCAGGAAGGCCAGCAGCCGCTTCGCCTCCACCCGGCGGGGGCTGGGCGGCTCCACCTGCCGCAGCAGCGGCTCCACCAGCGGCTTCAGCACCGCCAGTTCGTAGACCAGCGCCGAGTTGAACATCACGTCGGCGTTCTCCTGGTAGGGGAAGATGTGCCGTTTCTCTCCCCGCCGTACGCTCTCCCACCGGTCCAGCGTCTCCTCGGCGGTGTATCCCCGGTACATGGCATCCCGCACGATGCGCCGAATCAGGCGCGTGTCCGTGGTCGGCACCCGGTTGTGCCGGTCCAGGTTCAGTTGGGTGAGCGCCGAGACGTACACCCGGAAAATCCGCTCCGGCGGCACCATAGGCACCAGGTTGGGGTTCAGGCCGTGAATCCCCTCCACGATGATGACGTGGTCGGGCGTCAACTGCACCGTGGGCCCCTGCTGACGGGTCCCGCTGTGGAAGTCAAAGCGGGGCAGGGTGACTTCCCGCCCGTCCATTAACGCCAGGAGTTGCTGGTTGAAGAGGGCCAGGTCCAGCGCTTCCAGTGCCTCAAAGTCGTACTGTCCCTGCTCGTCTCGCGGGGTGTGCTGGCGGTCCACGAAGTAATCGTCCAGCGCGATGGGGAAGGGCCGGACGCCATGGGCCAGCAACTGGACGGAGAGCCGTTTGGAGAAAGTGGTCTTGCCGGACGCGGAGGGGCCGGCAATCAGCACCAGCCGGATGCGGTCGTGTTGTTCGGCGATGGTGTGGGCAATCTGGGCGATGCGCTCCTCGTGCAGTGCCTCGGAGACCAGGATGATCTCCCGGATGCGCCCACTCTCAATGGCGTTATTCAGTTCCCCCACATCTTGCACGCCCAGCAGCCGCAGCCACTCCCCGTATTCCTGGAAGACGGCGCTCAGCCGGGGGGAGTCCGTGTACGGGAGCAGTTGGGTGGGCCAGTGGCGCCGGGGGTACTGGAGGATGAACCCCGGCGGCGAGGGGCGAAGGGCAAAATACCGCAGGTGCCCGGTGAAGGGCACCATGTAGCCGTGAAAGTAGTCCTGGTAATCCCGCAGGCAGTAGAGGATGAGGTAATCTTTCCGACGGCGGGAGAAGAGGCGGACTTTGTCCTGCTGGCCCCGTGCCTGGAAGAGAGCGAGGGCCTCTTCAATGGGCACCCGTTTCTTGCAGATGGGCACATCTTCTTCCACGATGCGCCGCATGTGGGCCTCAATCGTCCCCAATTCCTCTGCGGAGAAGGGTTCCCGGTTGAGCACCCGGCAGTAGAAGCCGCCGGAAGGGACGGAGTAATCTATGACGACTTGCGCCTCAGGAAAGAGTTCGGAGACGGCGGTGGCCAGCAGGAAGGAGAGGGAGCGCCGATAGATGCGGACTCCGTCCGAATCGGAGAGGAAGATGGGGGTGACCTGGGCGTCCCGCTTCAGCGGGTAGGTCAACTCCCGCAGTTCCCCGTCCACCAGCGCGGCGATGATGGGGACGGGGTGGTCGGGGTAGGCGGCGCGCATGTAGGCCTCTACGGGCGTCCCGACAGGCGCCTCCCAGGTCCGCCCGTCGGGAAAGGTGGCCTGAGCGGTCTGGCGAGGAGTGGATAATCGTACCGATTCG
>JAGHZG010000247.1 GCA_017743275.1 Chloroflexota bacterium
CGTTCACCCCCACCTCATCTCCATCCCCCACGGCGACGGCTTCTCCGACTCCTCCTCCCACCCCTACCCCAGCATCTATGCCCCCGGCGACGGTGCCGGAGCCGGTGTCGGTTCTCCTGGCCGGCGCATTGCTGGGGGGGCTGGGCATCGCAGGCCTGGCCGCTGGTTGGCACAAAGGCGCAAAGAAACAAAAAATCTCACACAAAGACACAAAGGCACAAAGAAGAACAACGTAATTATTCAGCCTCATCCCGTAACTACCTATCCGAATCGGTTTGCAGGTAACGTAGCGCAGGCCACGAATGTTCTTGTTATTCTATGGAACTTTGTCCGCCTGCATACAGGCCTGGCGGCCTGCGCTACAGGGGCACGCCTTCGCCAGCATCTTTTATGGGCGCTTGCCCAAAGGCCCCTGGGTAGGTAGTTACCTCACCCCACCCCCGCCGCCTGCAGCAGGGGTGGGGTGAGAAGCCTGAATCATTACAAAAACTTTGTGTCTCTGTGTCTCTGTGTGAGATATACCTGTGTCTTTGTTCCCTCTGTGTCCTGGGGGAAGCGGGGTTATTCCCCGTCGCTGCCGCCGGGAACGGCCACCGCAACGGTCTCCACCGGGGCGCCGCCGGGCACCTCCAGGCTCCGCCGGCTCTGCCCGATGGCCCAGAGCAGCAGGACCAGCAGAATCACCCCGGTCACCGCCAGCGGGATGGGCTGGTCCCGGTACTGTACCAGCAGTGGCGCCGCCAGCAGACTCACCAGGTTGACCACCTTGATCATCGGGTTGAGGGCCGGGCCGGCCGTGTCCTTCAGCGGGTCGCCCACTGTGTCGCCGACGACACAGGCTTTATGGGGATCGGAGCCCTTCCCTCCCAGGTGACCGTCCTCAATGTACTTCTTGGCATTGTCCATCGCGCCCCCGGCGATGGCCATAAAGACGGCCAGCAACTGCCCGGAGAGGATAACCCCCGCCAGGAACGCGCCCAGTGCCTCCACCTGGAAGAGAACGCCCACCAGTAGCGGCATCGTCACCGAGAGGACCACCAGGCTGACCAGTTCCTTCTGCGCGGCGGCTGTGGTGATGGCGACCACCCTACCGTAGTCGGGCTTCACTTTGCCTTCCAGCACGCCGGGGATGCGGAACTGCCGCCGCACTTCCTCCACCACCAGCGACGCGCCCCGGCTGACCGCCCGCAGCGCGAAGGCCGAGAAGAAGAACGGCAGCGCCCCGCCAACCAGGAAGCCGATGACCCCCTCCAACAGGGAAACCCGGATGCCGGTGGAGAGCAGCCACTGCTGCACCGGGATCCCCAGCCGCTCCTGCACCAGCGAGACATCGGTCACGAAGGAGAAGAACAGGCTGGTGGCGGCGATGACGGCGGAGGCGATGGCAATCTGCTTGGTGATGGCCTTCGTCGTGTTCCCCACCGCGTCCAGTTCGGCCATAATGTGCATCGCCTTGGGGTCCACCTTGACCATCTCGGCAATGCCGTTGGCGTTGTCGGCGATAGGGCCGTAGGAGTCCATCGCCACGTTGTTGCCGGTATGGGAGAGCATCCCGATGCCGATCATCGCCACGCCGTAGAGCATATAGAGCAGGATGCCCTGCTCGCCCAGGGCCAGGACGCTGGCCGGCGGGAAGAGAAGGGCCAGCAGGTAGGAGATGCCCATCGCGAGGCAGATGATCAGCAGACTCCAAACACTGGTCTCCATTCCTACCGAGAGGCCAGAGAGGAGGGTCGTAGCGGAGCCAGTGCAGGAAGACTGCACAATCTCCTGGACCGGCTTACGCTTGGCGGAGGTGAAGTAGGAAGTGATGGGATTGAAACTGGCCGCCAGGATCACGCCGACCGCGTTCAGGAGGGCCAGCCGCCAGTCGTTTGCGTACCACCAGGCGAAGAGGAAGGACCAGATAATGGTATTGAGGCTGGAAACCTCGTAGGAGCGGAACATCGCCTCCTCGGCATCCCGGGCGCGCAGGAGTTTCAGCGGGAACCGCTCCCACATGGGAACCATAAACGTCCCCAGGATGGAAGAGATAACCCCGATAGCCCGCACGATCAGCGGGTAAACGATCCAGACGATGTCTCCGGTGAAGTGGGCCAGAGCGATGCCCAGAATCAGGGCGGAGACAATGGTGACCTCGTAGGACTCAAAGATGTCGGCGGCCATCCCGGCGCAGTCGCCGACATTGTCCCCCACCAGGTCGGCAACGACGGCCGCGTTGCGGGGGTCGTCCTCCGGCACACCCACCTCCACTTTGCCCACCAGGTCGGCGCCGACGTCGGCCGCTTTGGTGTAGATGCCCCCGCCGATCCGCATAAAGAGGGCCACGAGGGTGCCGCCAAAGCCGAAGCCCAGAAGAGCATCCGGGGCGGCGCGGCCGAAAATCATGAAGATGAGGGTGCCGCCCAGCAGCCCCAGGCCGTCGGTGAGCATGCCGGTGAAGGTGCCGGCCCGGTAGGCAACGGTGAGCGCGCCGTTGTAACTGCCGCGCACCGCCTCGGCGGTCACCCGGACGTTGCCCTCAATGGCCACCCGCATCCCCAGTTGGCCCACCAGCAGGGAGAAGGTGGCCCCGAGGATGAAGGCTCCTGCCCGTCCCAGCCCCAGGGCCAGCCGGGCCCGCTCGCCGAAGAGTTCGTAGGCCTCGCGGGAGGGCGCAATCACGTAGACGCTGAGGAAGAGGAGGACGACCAGCAAGCCGAGGATGGGGAGGATAGTCTGGAGTTGGCGTCGCAGGTAGGCCTCGGCCCCTACCTTAATTGCCTGCCACGCTTCCTGCATCTTCTGGCTCCCCTTGTCCCGGCGCACCGTATCGCGCCAGAGCCAGAGGGAGTAGAGCAGGCCAATGATGGCCGTGGCGATGACGCCGTAGAGCATACCTTGTTCCAGGGTGCTCAGTTCCTTCACGGTTGCCTCCGTTGGGAATAAAATTCACAGGTGCGACGGAGGGCCGCCCTCCATCGCACCTTTTGGTTCCAGGGGGACGGAAAGATTTTACCGGATTTCTGGCTTTTGGTCAAGTGGCAATCTGGTCCGGGTGTGTCCCCAATTGTAGGGCAACTGTGAGCCATTGTCATCTTCCGCCCGGCTTGCATTCGGTGGGGTTCAGGGTTAAAATGTATCTGCCTGTTCACTTTTCATGTTTCACGTTTCAGGAGGCCCGATGTCCACCGACTTCCTCTTCCGCGCTGACCTGGAAGAACTGGACCCCTTTATGGCCGACCTGATCCGCTGGGAGCACGAGCGGCAGGCCCGGAAACTCATCCTCATCCCCTCCGAGTCCTACGCCCCGAAGGCCGTCCGGCAGGCCCTGGGCTCCGTCTTCCAGAACGTCTACGCCGAGGGCTACCCGCCCCTGCGCATGACCCGCGACCCCGAGGAGCGGCTGCGGGACGTGGCCTGGCAACTGGCCTTCTACCGCCGCTACGCCGACCGCCGCTTCTACAAAGGCGTGGACTACGTCCACCTGGTGGAGTGTCTGGCCCAGCGCCGCTGCGCCGAACTCTTCGCCCACGACTCCGTCCGCCCTGAGCACATCTTCGTCAACGTCCAGCCCCTCTCCGGCGCTGCCGCCAACCTGGCCATCTACCAGGCCCTGATGAAGCCCGGCGACGTCCTTATGGGAATGGACCTCTTCCAGGGCGGCCACCTGACCCACGGCTCCGAGTTCAACTTCTCCGGCAAGTGGTACCGGCGGGTCTCCTACGGCGTGGACCCGAAGACGGAGCGGCTGGACTACGACGCAATTCGGGAACTGGCCCGGCAGCACCGGCCGCGCGTCATCGTTGCCGGGTACACCTCCTACCCCTGGGCGCCCGACTGGCACGCCTTCCGCTCCATCGCCGATGAGGTCGGGGCTTACCTGGTCGCCGACATCGCCCACACGGCCGGCATGGCCGCAGCGGGGGCGTACCCCAACCCCGTCGGCATCGCCCACGTCACCGTCTTCACCACCCACAAGACCATCTGCGGGCCGCGCGGCGCCTGCA
>JAGHZG010000248.1 GCA_017743275.1 Chloroflexota bacterium
GTAACGGCCTGCCGCACCCGCTCATATTATACCACTCGCTATTATACCAGGGGGTGAGAGGGTGGGGTGAGGCTCAAAGCGGGCAACTTTTGTCACCATGAACACCCTCTGGCAGTTTCCGCCCTACCTCTGGCCGCTGGTCGGGGCCGGGGCGCTGGCCCTCGCCCTGGCCCTTTTCGCCTGGCGGCGGCGCCCCGCACCCGGGGCCGGCCTGCTGGCCCTGCTGATGCTGGCCGTGGCGGAATGGTCCGGCTGCTATGCCCTGGAACTGGCCAGCCGGGACGCTTCCCGCGCCCTCCTCTGGGCCAGAATGGAGTACCTGGGGATTGTCACCGTGCCAGCGGCCTGGCTGGCCCTGGTGCTCCAGTACACGGGGCGGGAGAACTGGCTGGCCCGCCGCCGCTGGCTCCTGCTGACGGTAGAACCCGCCCTCACCTGGCTGGCAGCCCTGACGAATGACCTCCACGGCCTCCTTTGGAGCCAGTTTGAAAGGGTTAACCAGGGACCTTACACTTTGACCAGCGTCACCCACGGGGCATGGTGGTGGGTTCACTTCGCGTATTCCTACCTGCTTCTCCTCTTTGGCGCCATCATCCTTGTGCGGGAACTGCTTCGCGCTTCGCCCCCCTTTCGGGGGCAAATCCTCGCTCTGTTATCCGGTGCCCTTTTGCCCTGGCTGGCGAACGCGCTCTACATCTTTGGCCTGAACCCCCTCCATCCCGTAGACCTGACGCCCTTGGCGTTCACCCTCGCGGGCCTGGTGATGCTCCTGGCCCTCCTTCGCTTCCGGCTGCTGGACATTGTCCCTATTGCGCGCAACGTTGTCGTGGACGGGATGGCCGACGGGGTGATCGTCCTGGACGCGCAGAGCCGGATTGGGGACCTGAATCCCGCCGCCCGGCAAATCATTGGCCGTCCCCCCGCGGAGGTCATCGGACGGCCCATCCGGGAAATCGCGGCCGGACGACCTGACCTGATAGAACAGTACCACGACGTCCCAGAGGCCCAGGCGGAGATTACCCTGGGGGCAGGCGAAGGACAGCGCATCTACCAGATGCGCATCTCCCCCCTTTACGACCCGCGCGGCCGGTTCAACGGGCGGGTGATCGTCCTGCGGGAGATCACCGCTCTCCGGCAGGCCGAGGAGGCGCTCCGCCGCCGGGAGGCCATTCTGGAGACCGTGGCCCACGCTGCTGACCGTTTCCTGCGGATGCCAGACTGGGAACGGGAGATACCGGCCATTCTGGCCCGTCTGGGGGAGGCCGTCGGCGTCAGCCGGGTCTACATCTTTGAGAACCACCGGGGCCCGGACGGGGAACTGCTGACCAGCCAACGCTATGAGTGGGCCGCCCCCGACGCCATGCCCCAGATAGATAATCCGGACCTGCAGAACTTCTCCTTCGTCCAGGCGGGCTTTGCCCGCTGGGTGGAAACCATGAGCCGGGGCGAGGCGGTCTACGGCCTGGTGCGCACCTTCCCAGAAAGCGAACAGGAGGTCCTGGCCGCGCAGGACATCCTCTCCATCGCTGTGGTGCCGGTCTTCATAGGCGGAGAGTGGTGGGGACTCATCGGCTTTGACGAGTGCCGGTTTGAGCGCATCTGGCTTCCAGCGGAGATAGAAACCCTCCAGATGGCGGCCAACATGCTGGGGGCCGCCATCCATCGCTCCCGCGTCCACCATCAGTTGGAGGACCAGGCCCGCTTCCTGGCTCTGCTGAACGAGATCACCCGCATCGCCATCGGCACCACCGACTTCCAGAACATGCTCCAGGCCCTGGCCGACCGGCTGGGGGAACTCTTCCGGGCCGACGATTGCTACATCGCCACCTGGGACGAGGAACAGGGCCGTCCCATCCCCCGCGCGGCCTACGGCCCGATGCGGGAAATTTACCCCACCCTCCAGTTTCCCCCCGGCGAGATTACGGCTACGGAGTCCGCCCTGCGCCTGGGGCGCGCGCTGGCGATTGAGGACGTGTTCAACTCCCCGTATGTCAGCCCACGCATCGCCGCCCGGTTCCCCAACCGCTCTCTATTGGTCATGCCGCTCATCGTCGGCCAGCAGAAACTGGGCGCCGCGCTGATCGCGTTTCGCCAGCACCATCGTTTCACGGCCGAAGAAATCGCCCGGGCCGAGTACGCCGCCGCCCACATCGCCCTGGCCGTCGCCAAATCCCAGGCCCTGATGCTGACCCACCGGGAAATTGCCCGGCGCAAACAGGCAGAAGAGCAGTTGCGCGAGTACGCCCGGCAACTGGAAGCCCGCAACGAGGAACTGGACGCCTTCGCCCACACGGTGGCCCACGACCTCAAGCATGCTCTCTCCCTCGTCGTCGGCTACGCGGAACTGCTGGATACCCTCTTTCCCCGACTCTCCCCAGAGCAGCAGCGCGAGTACGTTCAGAGTATTGTCCAGCACGGGCACAAAATGGCTGGCGTCATTGACGCGCTGCTGTTTCTGGCCACCGCACCTCGCCAGGAGGTAGAAACGGGCCCTCTGGACATGGCCCACGTCGTGGGCGAGGCCCTCTCCCGCCTGAGCGAAGCCATCGCCGAATCCTACGCGGAGGTCCGGGTTCCCTCCACCTGGCCCGTTGCACGGGGCTACGCGCCGTGGGTAGAAGAGGTCTGGTTCAACTACATCAGCAACGCCATCAAGTATGGTGGCCAGCCGCCGCGCGTGGAATTGGGCGCCGACTTCCCGCCGGACGCCCCGGGAATGGTCCGCTTCTGGGTGCGGGATAACGGCCCCGGCCTGACGCCGGAGGAACAGAGCCGCCTGTTCACCCCCTTCACCCAGGCCCGGCATACAGGCAAAGGGTATGGTCTGGGACTTTCCATTGTGAAGCGAATCGTGGAGAAACTGGGCGGAGAGGTGAGTGTGGAGAGCCAGCCCGGCCAGGGGAGCACGTTCTTCTTCACCCTCCCCGCCGCGGAGAATCTCTACCACCAAGACACGAAGGCACGAAATATTTAATTGTTAATTTTTTAATTATTAATTTTGACTTTGTGTCTTGGAGTCTTCGTGGTAAACCTTTCTTCAAGGAGCAAGGAAATGGCCCATCTGAAAGGCACCGACATTCTGGACGGCGCTCAGTTCACCCGTGAGGAACTGGACCGGATTCTGGATGTGGCCGCCGAGTTCCAGGCCCGCCTCCAGCGGACCCCCTCCCTGGACCTCCTGCGCGGCTACGTCTTGGCGACCCTCTTCTTTGAGCCCAGCACCCGGACCCGCCTCTCCTTTGAGACGGCCATGCACCGCCTGGGCGGGAGCGTCGTCGGCTTCTCCTCGGCCGAATCCACCTCGGTGGCCAAGGGGGAAACCCTGGCCGATACCGTCCGGACGGTGGACCAGTACGCCGACGTCATCGTCATCCGCCATCCCCAGGTCGGCTCTGCGAAGGTGGCGGCGGAGGTGGCGGAGCATCCCGTCATCAACGGCGGCGACGGGGCCGGGCAGCACCCCACCCAGGCCCTGCTGGACCTCTACACCATCCGCGCGGAGAGGGGCCAGGTGGACGGCCTGACTATCGCCCTCTGTGGCGACCTGAAATTCGGCCGCACGGTTCACTCCGGGGTCTGGGTTTACCGCCACTACAACTGCCGCCTGATCCTGGTCAGCCCCGAACCGCTGCGGATGCCCGCGGACATCGTCGCCGCGCTGCGGGCGGAGGGGGTGCGGGTGGAGGAGACGACGGACCTGGAGGCCGCACTGGCCGAGGCCGACGTCCTCTACATGACCCGTATCCAGAAGGAGCGCTTCGCCGACCCCGCCGAGTATGAGCGGCTGAAGGGGAGTTACGTCCTCACCCGGGAGATGATAGAGCGGGTGAACCCCCGGGTGACGGTGATGCACCCCCTCCCCCGGGTGGACGAGATCGCGCCGGACGTGGACGGGCTCCCCAACGCCGCCTACTTCCGCCAGGCCCGCCACGGCGTCTACGTCCGCATGGCCCTGCTGGCGCTGGTGTTGGGGCGA
>JAGHZG010000249.1 GCA_017743275.1 Chloroflexota bacterium
TTGAATCGGACACGGATGGACACGGATGGCACGGGTTTTCACGGAATCCGTGTCCATCCGTTAAACCCGTGTTCATCCGTGTGCTATTGAATCGGACACGGACGGACACGGATGGCACGGGTTTTCACGGAATCCGTGTCCATCCGTCCAACCCGTGTTCATCCGTGTGCTATTCGGAATGGGACACGGATGATACGGATTCCCACGGATTCTTACCTGTGTCCATCCGTCCAACCTGTGTTTATCCGTGTGCTGTTGAATCGGACACGGATGGGCACGGATGGTACGGATTTTCACGGATGTTTATCCGTGCTCATCCGTCAAAACCCGTGTTCATCCGTGTCCTATAACTGAAATGAGCGCCCGAGCATCAGGCCACTGACAAGAGTGGGGATTAGGCCCATCAGGGTGAGCAGAAGCCAGATACCCAGAACCAGCGCGGTCGCTTTGCGTGCGGAGAGGCGGGTGACGACCATCGTCCCCACCACCAGCAGGGCCAGATTCCAGAACAGGAACAGGTCTATGCGAGCCAGGAAGGCCGAAGCGACCATCTGGCCCGTCGTGGGGGGCGCGGTCAGCACTTTCTCCACCGTCTGCTCGCCCGCCACCAGCCCCGAGAGGCCGGGGTGGGCGATCAATTGACCGGTGAGCAGAATGTAGAGGGCCTGCAGGAAGCCCCGCAGAGCGTACGGAATCCAGGCCCAGACCACCATCCGGAACAGGGCGCCAAAGGACGCGTGCCCACCAGCGACCATCCCCACCAGGTAGAGAGCCCCCGCCCAGACCAGCCACCCCACCACCAGTCCCAGGACACCCGTGACAGAGGGGAAAACGGTGATGATCAGCGGAGAGGCTGCGATCTGCTGGGCCTGCTCCATTTGCTGTTGTTGTTCCGGCGAGAGGGTCTCCCCCATCTGAGTCTGAACGGATGCCACCGCCTCGCGCGCCATCTGGGCACGGAGAGGACTGCCCACCAGAATGGGCAGAATCACCGCGATGGTAGCCAGCAGAGCAGGCAACCACCAGGCCCGGCGCCCGTTCTCGTTCAGACGCTGGAAAGTCGCCCGGGGCCGGGCCAGGATCCCCCACAGCAGACGGGTGTTCCCCATATGATATGTCCTCCTCGCAGGCTATCGGGTAGTTTCCTCCACCGGTACAACGCGGACCCGGATGCCCTCCACCGCCACCACCCGGACGGGTGTCCTGGCGGGGATTGGAGCATCGGCGACTGCCGTCCAGAGTTCACTCCGCACCTGGACAGTGCCGATGGGGTCAATCGGGGTGGCGGCAACACCCTCCGCGCCCACCAGGGTCTGAGTGCCGGTCCGGGCCGCCGTGCGCTGGGCGCGCACTGCCAGCCGGAAAGCCCAGCCGAAGAGGCCGGTAGAGACGACCGCCGCGCCGCCGATGACCCAGGGGGAGAGGGCAACACCCTCGCCGGGCCGGAAGAGCAACACCGACCCGATCACCAGGCCGATGACCGCGGCCAGCGTCAGCCCGCCGCTCTGTACCTTCAGATCCACCAGAAAGAGGACCAGGGCCGCCAGCAGGATGCCCAGGCCGATATAGTTGATCGGCAGGCGGGCCAGTCCCATCGCGGCCAGGAGCAGGCAGATGATTGCCGCCGCCTCCGGGAAACCGGTGCCCGGAATCGTCCAGGCCGCCGCCAGGGCCCACAGTCCCAGGAGCAGGAAAATGTAGGCCACATTCGGGTTGGTCAGGAATTCCTGCAGGGTAACTATCCACTCCCCGCCCATGAGCCCTCCTTAACAGGTCGCAGGTCGCAGGGCGCAAGTCGCAGGTCGCAGGAGCGGGACAACTGCAAGCAGTTGTCCTACTTCAGAATGTCGGGGTAATCCACACCGCCCGCGGCCAGGTACTGCTCTATCAACCCGGGCAACTGTTCGGGGATGTCCTGCGAGCCGACCAGCACCTTGTCGCCAATGAAGAGCATCGGGACGCCGCGCCAGTCGTTGGGCACTTTGTAGGCATCCATCGCCTTCACCCAGAGTTGACGGTTGTTCTCGTCGGAGACCTCCAGCATGCGAATCTCCAACCGGTCGCCGTACTGTTTCTGGAGTGGCGGCAGGACCTGCTCCATCACGTAATGGCAGTGGGGGCAGGTGGTGGAGTAGAAGAGGACTGCCCGCACCACGGGCTTTGCGGGGGTGGTCGCTCCTGAGGAGCATCCCATCAGCAAGGTCAGGACCAATGTGACGACCAGGATTCGGGACATTCTTACCTCCAAACGGAATGAGTGATACGTTTCACGTTTCACGTTTCACGTTTCACGTTTCACGTTTTGCGTATGGTCAAACTACGGCCGCGCACTCATGACGGTGCGCAGGGCGCTGCAGGCCGGACAGGCACCACCCGGGCGGATAATGGCAAAGCCGTCCTGGGGGTCGTCAAAGTAGCGCAAAAAATCTATGTTCCAGATGATAACGCAACGCACCAGGCCGCTCTCCCGGGCCAGTTGCACTGCCTCCGCCAGCCAGGCTGCCTGCTGGGCATTCGTCGTCTCCCGCGCCCACCAGAGGTGATCCGGAAAGGTCGGCACCCCCTCCTGGGACGCGTAGCCCAGTTCGGTGTAGAAGAGCTGTTTGGTCCCGCCGAAGATGTTGTAGTAGAGTTGCATCTGGGGCAGGAAGTACCAGGAATGATGATGACGGCCATCGTCGGCGGGGTGGCCGCTGACCGCCGACGGCGGGGTGGCGCCGAAGTTGTAGTGGACGCCCAGGTAGTCCATGCATTCGGCCCCGCCGGCCGCGTAGACCCGCTGCAGGAACATGCGGTCGTCGCAGCCGTTGGGCGTGCATTCGTCAAAGGCACCGGTGGGAGCCGGCGCGGCAGCGATGACCAGGGTGTTGGGATTAGCACTCTTCACAGCCCTATAGGTAGCGCAGAGGAGACGGGTGTAGGCCTCCGGGCTGATATAGCCCGGCTGCCACTCCCGGTCAATGTTCGGCTCGTTCCAGACTTCAATGGCATTGGCGCCGGCGGCTGCCAGGCGCGCCGCCCAGCGGGCGAAGTTCTCCTCAAACCCCTGCTGGGCGACCATCCCGGAGGGTCCCACCGTGCCGATGAGAATCTTGAAGCCGCGCCGGTGGGCCGCGCCGATGACGGGCGCGGTCTCTTGGGGATAGCGCACCTGGGCCTTGACCCAGGTCATCCCGGCGTGGCGCATCTTATCGGCGTAGGGGAGGTCCAGATTCCAGACCTGACCGCCGATCTCAAAGGGGCCGCCCCGGGCCAGGGAGCCCGAACCCTGTTCCGCCAGCGCGGCCAGTCCGCCGGGGAGGGGACCGAAGAGGGCTTGCACTTTCTCCGGCTCGTACACTTCCAGCATACAGGCCCACCAGTCCATCCCCTCCGACTTCTGGAGATGCCACCAGTTGATGTCGGGCCAGAAGTAGCGCCAGCGGTAGAGGGCCGGGGCCCGCTCCCAGCCGTAGTCGGCGGCCAGCGCGGTGAGGTCCACGTAGTACCCGGCGGGGACTTTGTCCATCGGACGACCACCCTGGGCAGCGGCGCGCGCGTCCTCATACCGGGCCTTCAGGTCCCACGGGGGCACCCGCAACGGCTCCCCCATGCTGCCGTCCTGCCGGGCCGCCTGCAGGTAGACCCGCCAGTAGGTCTCGTTCCCGACGTCCTCCCGGACCAGAAGGATGCGCGGCGGCGTCTCGTCGTAGGGACTCTGGTCCAGGTCTACCGCTCGCCCGCAGAGGTGCCAGTTGTTCCGCTGTTCGGAATGTTCCATCGGCTGCCAGGCCAGGGCAATGGTGGAGAGGTAATCCCAGCCCGCCTCTTCGGCCACGCGCCGCCGCAGGGCCTGGAAACTGTTGTCCACCCGGTCATTCAGCCGCAGCCACTCGTATTTTTTCCCGCTCGCATCCGGAAGATAGACCAGAGAATGGAGCGTATCTGTCGGGGAGGAAGACTGAACGAATTCGGTGTAGAGGGGCGGTTCGGTGG
>JAGHZG010000250.1 GCA_017743275.1 Chloroflexota bacterium
GGAGGAGAACATGCCGATCTACGAGTACCGATGTCCCAAATGCGGTGAACGGTTTGAGAAATTTGTGCGGTCTATCAGCGCTCAGACGGAGGTGATCTGCCCTCGCTGTGGCAATACCGAAGTGCAGAAAGCAGTCTCCCTCTTCGCGGGCCTGACCGGGGGCAGCAGTCGGGCGTCCTCCGGTGCCTCCTGCTCCACCGGAGGGTCCCTCTGAGGGGTCTCATGAGTTGGGGGAGCCGGGGGCTCCCCGGGAGCGATATGGCCATCCAGGACCCACAAGTCAAAGCGGACCTGATCCGGCGGCTGCGCCGGATTGAGGGCCAGGCGCGGGGCGTGGCCCGAATGATAGAGGACGGCCGGGACTGCCAGGAAGTGCTCCAGCAACTGGCAGCCATCCGGGCCGCCGTCCAGCAGGCCAGCATCCAGGTCATGCGCTCCTACGCGCTGGAGTGCATCCAGTCGGCCGAGGGGTCGCCTGCCGAAATGGCCGAGGCCCTCATCCGTGCCGTCAGCCGCTTCGCCTGACCGCTATCCTGCATCTTGCATCCTGCATCTTTTACAAGGAGGTATGTCATGCCCTTGCTGAACGACGAAATCCGTCAGGAGGTCTCCAAAATCCTGGCCGATCTGCCCGGTCCTGTGCGGCTGGTCATGTTCACCCAGGAGTTTGAGTGCGAATACTGCACCGAAACCCGCCAACTGGTAGAGGAGATCGCCGAACTCTCCGACCGGATCACGGCCGAAATCTACGACTTCCAGGCCGACCGGGCGAAGGCGGAGGAACTGGGAATTGACAAAATCCCGGCCATCGCCATCATCGGCGCGCAGGACTACGGGGTCCGTTTCTACGGCATCCCCTCCGGCTACGAGTTCGCCTCGTTCCTCCACGCCATCCAGAGCGTGGCGGCGGGGAAGCCGGAACTGAGCGACGCCACTCTCCGGGTAGTGGCGGGAATCCAGAAGCCGGTGCACATCCAGGTCTTCGTCACGCCGACGTGCCCGTACTGCCCGCAGGCGGTGATGCTGGCCCACCAACTGGCCATCGCCAGCCCGCTGATCCGGGCGGATATGGTGGAAGCAATGGAGTTCCCCCACCTGGCCGTCAAGTACCAGGTCATGGGCGTGCCGCGCACGGTCATCAACGAGACGGTGCACATTGAGGGCGCGGCGCCCGAGTCCCACGTGGTGGTGAAGTTGCAGGAAGCGCTGAAGGCGTGAAGCGTGAAACGTGAAACGTGAAACGTAAAACGTGAAACGTAAAACGTGAAGCGCGAGGCGTGGGGACTATGCTGGATTTTAAACTGACAGCGCCCTCGCCGGAAGCCCGACCGTCCGAGGAGGTGTACGACCTGATCATCCTGGGCGGCGGGCCTGCCGGCCTGACCGCGGCCATCTATGCTGGCCGCGCCCGCATCCGCACGCTGATGGTCGTCGGCCCCCTCCTCGGGGGCCAGCCCGCCAACACCGATCTGGTAGAGAACTTCCCCGGCTTCCCGGAAGGGATAGACGGCCCGGACCTGGCCCGGCGCTTCGTCGCCCAGGCGGAACGGTTCGGAGTCCACCTCATCCACGATACCGTCACCGGGGTGGACCTCTCCGTCCGGCCCTTCGTCGTCCGGACGGATACGGCGATCTACCGGGCCCACACCCTCATCATCGCGATGGGGGCCGTCCCCCGACGCCTGGGCGTGCCTGGAGAAGGCCGCTTCTTCGGCCGCGGCGTCTCCACTTGCGCCACCTGCGACGGCTTCTTCTACCGGGACAAGCGAGTGATTGTTGTCGGCGGCGGCGACAGCGCCGTCATAGAGGGCCTCTACCTGACCCGGTTCGCGCGGGAGGTGATTCTCGTCCACCGGCGGGACCAACTGCGGGCGACGCAAATCCACCAGGAGCGGGCCTTCGCCAACCCCAAAATGCGCTTCGTCTGGAACTCGGTGGTGGAGGAGATTCTGGGCGAGAAGACGGTGACGGGTGTCCGGGTCCGCAACCTGAAAACCGGCGAGACCTCGGTCATTGAGACCGACGGCGTCTTCATCTACATCGGAATGGAGCCCCAGACCGAACTGTTCCGGGGCCAACTGGAACTGGACGAGCACGGCTACATCGTCACCGACCGGCGCCAGCGGACCAGCGTTCCGGGAGTCTACGCCGCCGGGGACATCCAGGACCCCCTCTACCGCCAGTTGGTGGTCGCGGCCGGCACTGGCGCGGTCGCCGCGATGGAGGTGGAGAAGTACCTGGAGATGTATCCGCAAAATCACTACGAGCGATGATCGGAGGAATCCCGCTTTTCGCAACACCCATATACGACGTGGTCATCATTGGCGGCGGTCCGGCAGGCGCCACGGCCGCCCTCTACGCCGCGCGCGCCCGGCTGAAGACCGTCGTCATTGACAAGGGGCTGACTGCCGGGTCGGCCGGGAAAGCCCAGGGGATTGCCAACTTCCCCGGCATCCCCGGCACCATCTCCGGCGCCGAACTGGTCCGCCGCATCCGGGAGCAGGCCGCTTCCTTCGGCGCGGAGTTCGTCAACGACAAAGTTCTGCGGGTGGACCTCTCCACCGACCCGCGCGAAGTCTGGACTGGTGGGGGCGTCTACAGAGGGAAGGCTGTTATCATCGCCACTGGGTCTATGGGACGCAGCCGTTACCTTCCCGGGGAGGAACGCCTGGTGGGGCGCGGCGTCAGTTACTGCGCAACCTGCGATGCCGCCTTCTTCCGGGGGCAGGAGGTCGCCGTCGTCGGAGATAACGACGAGGCCGTAGAGGAAGCGCTGACGCTGACCCGCTTCGCCACCCGCGTCCACTTCCTTTCCCCCACCCGCGACCTGCGGGCCTCGCCGGACCTGGCCGGGGAACTGACCGCCCACCCGAGCGTCGTCTACCGACCCGCGACGCGGGTAGAGGAAATTCTGGGCCAGGACCGGGTGGAGGGGGTGCGCATCGCGTCGGCGGAAGGGACGGAGGTCCTTCCCGTGGCGGGCGTCTTCCTGTACCTGCAGGGCAACGTCCCCATCACCGACTTTCTGGAGGGCCAGTTGCCCCTGGGAGAGGGTGGCTGTCTGCTGGTGGATGAGAATTTCCAGACCGCGGTGCCCGGCGTCTTCGCGGTGGGTGATGTCCTCTGCCGCCACCTGAAGCAGGCGGTGGTGGCGGCGGCCGAAGGCGCCATCGCCGCTATGGCCGCCGACCGGTATCTGCGCGGCCGCCCCCAACTCCGACCCGACTGGTCTAAGTAGGGCAACTACACCTGAAGTCATTGCGAGGCGGCGACAGCCGCCGAAGCAACCCCCTCAAGGGTCAGGGGATTGCTTCGCCGCCTTCGGCGGCTCGCAATGACATCCATCTTCCCAGACTTCACTATGCCCGACCATCCGCTGCCACCCCGAATTCCGCAGGTCGCAGTGGACCTCTGCCGGGCCTGCCGTCGGTGTCCGGCCCGGGAAGTCTGCCGCAGCAAGGCGCTGCGGGCCATAGACCCCGGTGAGCCCCCGTGGGTGGACGGCAACCGCTGCTACGGCTGCCTGGCCTGTGTCCCCCTCTGCCCCTTTGGCGCTATCCAGGTTTCCCCTCCGGAGGTCCCTCTATGAACCCCACGTACGACGTCATCATCATCGGCGGCGGCGTCCACGGTGCCAGTCTGGCCTTCCACCTGGCCGGGCGCGGGGTGCGGGTCGCCGTCCTGGAGCGGAAGTTCCTGGCCGCCGGGGCCACCGGGCGCTCCAGCGGGCTGGTGCGGATGCACTACGACCTGGAGGCCGAGGCCCGCCTGGCCTGGGTCTCCTTCGGGTACTTCCGGGACTGGGCCCGGCGCGTCGGCGAAAGCCCCGACTGCGGGTTCACCCGCACCGGCTTCATCCAAATAGTGGAGCGGGAACGCGTGGAGGCACTGCAGGCCAACGTCCGCATGCACCAGCGCATCGGCTGTCTCTTATACACATCT
>JAGHZG010000251.1 GCA_017743275.1 Chloroflexota bacterium
AGGTGCCCCCAAGCACCACCCCAGGGGTTGCTTTAAAAAAGCAAAACTCAATAATCTTACCCTCAGGAGGTGAAACGATGTTAAAGCCCTTCGAGCCCACTCTTCCTCTTCCACCCCAGGCCCCCAACTGGGATGAGAATCTCCGTTTTGCGTATTCGGAGGTGGACGCTTTCTGGCTGACCCGCTGGACCTCCGAGGCCGGTTGGGAGCCCGGACGTCTGTACGAACATCGGGGGGCCACTCTGGAACTCTCTCCCGCTGCTGCTGTCCTGTATTACGGGGAGGGAGTTTTTGAGGGCCTGAAGGCGTATCGGACCCGGAAAGGGAACATCGTTCTTTTCCGCCCTCAGGACAATGCCCGCCGTCTTCGGGCTTCGGCGGCTCGCCTGGCCCTGCCGGCCCCCAGTGTGGATATGTTTTTAGAGGCGGTGACCGCCGTTGCCCGCGCGAATGCCCGCTGGGTTCCTGCTCCGGAGAAGGGAAGTTTTTACCTCCGGCCTGTTCTCATCGGCAGTGGAGCGATACTGGGGGTCGCTCCGGCCCCGGAATTCCTGTTCTACGTATTTGGTTGCCCGGTGGGGCTGTATATGGGCGGAGACCGGCTGATCGTGCTTTCCTCCGTCCATCGGGCGGCCCCGTACGGGACCGGTGCGGCCAAGGCCGCCGGTAATTATGCCGGTTGTCTTCGCCCCCAGAAGATCGCCAAAGAGATGGGCTATGTGGACGTCCTGTATCTGGACGCCCGCGAAGACCGGTATATTGAAGAATTGAGCGGGGCGAACTTCTTTGCAATTCTGTATGACGGCACTGTGGTAACACCGGCTCTGGGCTCTATTCTACCCGGTATCACCCGGGATTCCATTCTCACCATTGCCCGGGAGGTCTTCGGCTGGATCGCCGTGGAACGGCCTCTATCTTTGGAAGAAGTCCTCTCCGATGCGGTGGAGGCCTTCTACGTCGGGACTGCAGCGGTCCTCTCCCCGGTCACCGTGATCAATCATAAAGGCAAGGATTATCCTATCGGTGACGGCCATCCCGGCCCCCGGAGCCAGATGCTTCGCCAGGCCCTGGTGGAGATCCAACTCCAGGAACGGCCCGACCTCTGGGGCTGGGTGGTGGAGGTGGCCTGAACGAAAAACTCCCGTCCCCGAAGGGACGGGAGTTCTTTTCTCCCGCGGTACCACCCTTCTTGCCCCGCAAAGGCGGGACCTCTCCGTCGGCGACCCACGATCGCCGCGTCCCGATAACGGAGGACGACTCCGGCCGAGTCTACTGGATGCCCACAGGCTAAAGCCTACGCCCCATCGGCTGAAGCCTGTGCCACATCGTTCGGTCGGCGGCTCCGGAGGGATTTTCGGCCCGGTTCCCGCGCCCGGCTCTCACCTCTCCCGGGCTCTCTGGAGCGGTAGCCCGTGCCTACTCGTCTCCATCGTTGCCTTTTCCCAAATACATTCCTTACTATACCATAACCGGCCCGGTTTGTCAACCCGCGAAAAAAGCGGTATACTTCCCTGCAGGTAACGATTCAGGCTTCCTCACCCCACCCCCGCCGCCTGCGGCGGGCGGCGAAGCCGCTGGGGGAGAGGTGAGGCTGAACAGTTACCCCTGCAGCATTCCTGTGCTACACTACCACCCGGAGGCAGTATGGCTCAAGTCTACTTCTCTGCCCATCCCTTAGTCCAGCACAAACTGGCACTTCTGCGGGACGAGCGCACCGACCCGAAGAAGTTTCGCGAACTGGTGCGGGAAATTTCCATTCTCCTGGTTTACGAGGCGACCGCCGACCTGAAAACCGAGCCCATCCTGGTCCAGACCCCCCTGGGCCGCGCGGAGGGACGGCGGCTGCTGGAGAAAGTTGGACTGGTGCCCATTCTGCGGGCGGGCCTGGTCATGGTGGAGGGCGCCTGGCAAATGTTGCCCGGGGCCGAGGTCTGGCACATTGGCCTCTCCCGCGATGAGCGAACTCTGCAACCCGTGGAATACTACTCTCGCCTCCCCGTCAGCCCGACGGTGGACGTCTGCCTGGTGCTGGACCCAATGCTGGCGACGGGCGGGTCGGCGGTGGCGGCAGTGGACATCCTGAAGCGGTGGGGCGCCCGCCGGATCAAATTCGTGGGCGTCATCGCCGCCTGGCCCGGCCTGAACCGCTTCACCCAGGCTCACCCCGACGTCCCCGTCTACCTGGCGGCGGTGGATGACCATCTCAACGAGGCCGGCTACATCGTCCCCGGCCTGGGCGACGCCGGAGACCGGATGTTTGGAACCGGATAATGCAAACCGTTCTGGTCGTAGACGACGAGCCGCAAATCCTGCGCCTGGTACGGGCCTATCTGGAAGAGGCCGGATTCCGCGTCGTCACCGCCTCCGACGGAGAACAGGCCCTCTACGTCGCCCGTCATGAACAGCCCGATCTCATCATTCTGGACATCCTGATGCCGAAGATGGACGGGCTGGAGTTCACCCGCCGCATCCGGCGGGAGCGGGATGTCCCCATCATCATGCTCACCGCCCGCGTGGAGGAGACGGACCGCATCGTGGGCCTGGAACTGGGCGCCGACGACTACATCACCAAACCCTTCAGCCCCCGGGAACTGGTGGCCCGGGTCCGGGCGGTCCTTCGCCGCGTTCAGGGTCCCCCTGCGCCGCCTCCGGTTCTCCAGTTCGGCCCCCTCTCCCTGGACCGCGCCACCCACACGGTAACCGTCTACGGGAAACCGGTGGACCTCACCCCGACGGAGTTCGGCATCCTGGAGACGATGATGCGCGCGCCGGGACAGGTCTTCCGTCGCGCCGACCTGCTGGAAGCCGTCCAGGGAATCGCCTTTGAGGGATACGAGCGGACGGTGGACGCCCACATCAAGAACCTGCGGCGTAAGATAGAGCCGGACCCTGCCAATCCCCGCTTCATTCTGACCGTCTGGGGGGTGGGGTATCGGCTGAATCCCGAGATGGGCGATGCGTAGTCTGTTCTGGAAGGGAATGCTGGCTTTTCTGGCCGTCGTCGTGGTCGCCATCGGCGGAGTGGCGGCGCTGATGGGTTGGGCGACGGAGCAGGAATTTCGCCGCTACGCGCTGGCCCGGGGCGGGCCGTGGGAGCGGCTGGCGGTCGCGCTGGCGGAATACTACACCGTCTACGGCTCGTGGGACGGCCTGCGGGAGGCGCTGTCGGTCCTCCCACGGGCCCGGATGATGCGCCCGGGGATGGGGCCCGCGGGCGGCCCGTGGATGATGGATTTCCAGGTGGCAGACGCATCGGGCCGGATTGTCGCGGATACGCGCGGGGAGCCCCGGGGGACCGCCACCCGCCGGGACCTGCAGGCCGGGATTCAGATACTGGTCAACGGGGAGTTGGTGGGGTACATCCTCCCGAATGCCGTCCCTCCGGTACCTGTTCTGAGTGTAGAGCAGCAGGCATTCCTCGCCCGGGTCCGCGCGGCGCTGCTGGCCGCCACTCTGGCCACCCTTGCCGTGGCCCTGGTCGTGGGCGGCCTGCTCTTCCGCTCCATCATCCACCCGCTCCGGCAACTCACCCAGGCCAGCCAGGCCATCGCGCGCGGCGACCTTTCCGCCCGGGCCCCCGTCCGCGGCGCCGACGAAGTGGCCCAACTGGCCCACGCCTTCAACCGGATGGCGGAGAGTCTGGCCCGCGCCCAGGAGGCCCGCCGAAACCAGACCGCCGACCTGGCCCACGAACTGCGCACCCCCCTCACCGTCCTCCAGGGGACGCTGGAGGCGATGGTGGACGGCGTATACCCCTCGGATCGGGAAAACCTGCTGGCCGCGCTGGCCCAGGTCCGCACCCTCTCCCGGCTGGTGGAGGACCTCCGCCTGCTCTCCCAGGCCGACGCCGGAGAACTGACCCTCCACAAAGCGCCACTGGACCTGGGTGGGTTTCTGGAGGAGGTGGTGGAAGCCCACCGGTCCGCCGCGCAGGAGCGCCGCATCTCCCTGATGCTGGAA
>JAGHZG010000252.1 GCA_017743275.1 Chloroflexota bacterium
AAAGGGTACGATTTTTTGAGACTTGGGCCCGGTACGATTTTAAAGGACTCAACAGGCCTATGGGTTGGGCAGGGCTTATCAGCGCTCTAATATTTTTGACTCCACTGCAAAAAGGGTTCTTTATCGCAGAGATCGCAGAGTACGCAGAGCAATATTAAAGAAAATCTCTGCGCTCTCTGCGTTCTCTGCGATTAGTTTTTGCAGTGGACTCATTTTTCGTTCGTAGTCAGGCACGGAGCGCCAGCGGAGTGCCGTTCCGAGCCTTTTGGACGCCACTCCGCTTCGCTTCGTGGCTTACTACGAGCATCTTCGTTAGAGCGTTGATAAGCCCTGTGGGTGGGTTCTTGACATTTCTCCCGCCACTGGTATAATTTAGAGTGTACCCCCCAGCCAGCGGAAAGGAGGTGATACCGGGAAGGGCGCGGAATCGTAGGGTGGCGATTTGGTCCAACTGGATGCCGCCATTGTGACCGACAGCGAGTCTTTCCGGGTCACCGGGCAGTGCCTGGAGCCCCTCTACCCGTTTAAGCCTGGTACCATCCGCCCCATCCCTGCGCTGGCTGATGAGTGTATCCCCACCGAGGACGCCACCGATTGGACCTGTAAACCACACCAGGGCGTCAAGTTCCACGACGGGACTGACTTCAACGTTGGAAGCAGTTACCGCTACCTGACCAGCGGGACCTGGTGGGCCGTTACCTTCCCCAGCCTGGCGATTATGCTCAGCGTCCTGGGCTTCAACCCGCTGGGGGACGGCCTGCGGGACGCCCTGGACCCCCGTCTGACCCGGTGAGGTGGAACGATGACACCGATGCGCTGGATTCGGTACGCCACCCCCGATGGCCCCCGCTGGGGCGTCCTGGAAGGGGAATGGGTCCGAGAACTGCGAGGGAACCCGTTCGGTCAGTGGATGGTCGGGGCCACTGCGGGGCCGCTATGCGATGTATCCCTGCTGGCCCCCGTGGTCCCCACCAAGATTCTCTGCGTGGGGCGGAACTACCCCGCCCACGCGGCCGAGCACGGCGCGGAGGTCCCCGCCGAGCCGCTCCTGTTTTTCAAGCCCCCCAGTGCCGTCATCGGCCCCGACGCTCCGATTGTCCTGCCGACCCAATCCCGGCAGGTGGAGTACGAGGCCGAACTGGCCGTGGTCATCGGGCGCCGCTGCCGTAACGTCCGGCCAGAAGAGGCCTGGACATACGTCCTGGGCGTCACCTGCGCCAACGACGTCACCGCGCGGGACCTCCAGCGGCGAGATGGCCAGTGGACGCGCGCCAAGGGCTTTGACACTTTCTGCCCGGTGGGCCCATGGCTGGCGGTCGGCGTCGCCGAAGCGGAGATGGCCGACCGGGCTGTCATCTGCCGGGTGAACGGCGAGGTCCGCCAGCACGGGCGCACCTCCGAGATGGTCTTCTCCCCGGCCCACCTCATCGCCTACGCCGCGTCGGTGATGACCCTGGAGCCGGGCGACCTCTTTCTCACTGGCACCCCCGCTGGAGTCGGCCCCCTCCACCCGGGAGATGTAGTAGAAGTAGAAGTTGAGGGAATTGGCATTCTCCGCAACCCGGTGACCTCGTAGCGCGAGAGTAACCTTTCAGCCTCACTCTACCCCCAGAGGCTTCGCCGCTATCCCCTCCCCGAGGGGGTGCCGCCGTAAGCGGCGGGGGAGGGATGAGAAACGGACAGTTCGCGCGGGATTTACCCGGCATCCTGCAACCCGATACAGCGAGCCCGCTATGCCCTTTGACGCCTACGACCGTCCCATTCAGTACCTCCGGGTCTCGGTGACCGACCGCTGCAACCTCCGCTGCGTCTACTGTATGCCGGAGGAAGGGGTCACGAAATTCTCCCACCAGGACATCCTGCGCAATGAGGAAATCGTCCGGATTGTGCGGATTGCGGTGGAGACCGGCTTCGTCCACATCCGCCTGACGGGCGGCGAGCCGCTGGTGCGGAAGGGGATTGTGGACCTGGTGGCGGAACTGGCCCGCGTCCCCGGCCTGGACGACCTTTCTATGACCACCAACGGTATCCTGCTGCGCCAGTACGCCGAACCCCTGGCCCGCGCCGGCCTGCGGCGGATCAACCTCAGCCTGGACACCCTCCGCCCGGAGCGGTTCCGGCAGATCACCCGCTGGGGGGATCTGGAGGACGTTCTGGCCGGACGGGAGGCAGCGCTGGCCGCCGGCCTCCGCCCCGTCAAAATCAACATGGTCGTGGTCCGGGGCATGAACGACGACGAAGTGGTAGACATGGCCCGGAAGACGCTGGAACCGGACTGGCACGTCCGGTTTATTGAGGTGATGCCGCTGGGGGCCGGAGTCCACTGGTCCGGGGATGGGGTGGTCTCTTCGGCAGACATCCGTGCTCGCATAGAGGAGGCATTGGGGCCGCTGACGCCTGTCTCCGGCGAGGTCGGCATCGGCCCGGCCCGCTATTACCGATTGCCCGGCGCCGCCGGAACGGTGGGCTTCATCAGCGCGGTCACCGAGCACTTCTGCCGTTTCTGCAACCGCTTGCGGCTGACCTCCGACGGCCGCCTGCTCCCCTGTCTGCTTTCCGGCGCCACCGTAGACCTGCGCACTCCCCTCCGCAACGGCGCCACCGATGAGGAACTGCGCGCCCTCTTCATGCAGGCAGTCGTCGCCAAGCCGCGCGGCCACGCGCTGGATGAGGGCATCCTGCCCACGTCGCTCCCGATGTCCCACATTGGCGGATAGGTGTCATTACCCACTCCTCTGTCCATTGATGACAACGTAGCGCAGGCTGTCAGCCTGCCCACAGGCCCGGCGGCCTGCGCTGCGAAGAAGCGCTATTTTTGAAACCTGCCTGGCAACCGTTTTTTTCCGCCAGCGGAGAGAGCGTGCCAGGCACTTCCAAAAGTGCCTGGCACGTTTTGTTGATCCCCGAAGGGGCTTTGTGACTGAGCCCGCCGCTGAACGCGGCGATCAGGAATCTGATGACTTCCGCCCGTTTCCCCAGATACCACCGAATTTGCCCCGCTCCTCCCCCCGAATTGCAGTCAACCAGGAGAGTGCTATAATGAAACCAACAGCGCGCATCTTTTCTGGAGGACTCATGATGGATCAGCCTCAGATGTTGACCGAAATGGACCGTATAGATTACCGGCGTCAGTCCCGGGCCAATTCCGTCGCGAGACACGCGATGCGATAAGAGGTGCCCATGACCCAGTACATTATCGCCCACGACGTTGGTACCAGTGGTAGCAAAGCGGTCTTGGTGGACACAGAGGGAAATGTCCGCGCCACTGCCTTTGTGCCCTACCCCGTTCACTACCCCCGCCCCGACTGGGCCGAACAGGAACCGGAAGACTGGTGGGGCGCGGTCACCACGACCACCCGGCAGGTGCTGGAGCGGGCCGGCGTCTCACCGAAAGACGTTCTGGCTGTCATCCACGCCACTCAGATGCTGGGCATTGTCCCAATGGGACGAGACGGACAGGTCCTGCGGCGGGCCATCATCTGGCTGGACGGACGAGCAAATCAGTACGCGGTGCGTATCATGCGGCGTTTCCTGGGCCGCCGAGTCTTCGCGATGGTCGCCGGTGCTGAACTTTCCGGCAAGGACGGCATGCCCAAACTCCTCTGGCTCAAGGAGAACGAGCCGTACGTCTACCACGGCATGTCCTGTTTCCTGGACGTGAACGGTTACCTGACCTACCGGGCCACTGGACGGATGGTCTTTGAGTGGTCGTGTGCCTCCGCCTTCGCCCTGGATTTGAAAAAGAAGGACTGGATGCGTGGACTGCTCCGCTACATCGGGGTAGACCCGGCGAAGTTCCCGCCGTTGGTCCGTTCCATAGACCAGGTCGGGGGGCTGACGGCGGAGGCGGCCCGGGCCTGTGGCCTGCTGGAGGGCACCCCGGTCTTCGGCGGGGGCGGCGACGTGCCAGGCGCTGCCGTCGGCGCTGGCGCTGTCCGGGAGGGGGATGGCCATATC
>JAGHZG010000253.1 GCA_017743275.1 Chloroflexota bacterium
TTGGAAGCCCAGTACGTGCAGAGCCGACCCGAGAATGAGGCGCTCAAGTAATTACCTACTACCCCCTGTTGCGTTGATCGTCAGGCGCGGGGGCCATCCACGAATGGGCCACGAATACACGAATGACGGCGCTATTCGTGCATTCGTGAAGCATTCGTGGACGGCTCGCCCCGCCCAACAGAACCAAGGTAGGTAATTACGCGCTCAAACAGTTTTCCGTAGACCGACTTTTCCGAGCCACGGATCGCCAGAGTGCTCGCTTCCACGGTGTTCAGCAAATGGTAAAGAAACACCCAGTTCAATTGCGCCCATTCCTCGCCATCCAGCCCCAAGGTCCCCTGAAGCGTTCCAAAATTGCGCTCACACTCTTCCACAACCTCTCTGGCTACCTGAAGATATTGCTCCTTGTAAGTATCCAAAGCCGAAGGGTCATCCCGGAGCACATTCTGGGCAGCTGTATCCGTCAGCCCTAAAAGCCACTGAAGAACCCACCGGTCGGACCTGGAGCGAGACTGTCTCCACTCGTCCCCCGCCAGGTCAGTCAGCCGGTTCACGAAATCGGCGTCCGTCCGGGCCCCTTTCAGGAACAGCATCACCAGACCCGCGTTAACCAGAGCGATGCGCCGCCGGGTCAGCATCTCCGTCGCGTCCCGGAGATTGCGCCCACACATCACATCCAGGATGACCTGCCGGATGACATTTTCTCCGATCTGGCGCACAAACTCAGTACCCCGTACTTCCAGCAGGTGCCGGAGCATCGGCGGGATCAAATCTCTGATCGGAGTCACCGGGCCGGAATGGACCATCGCAGTCTTCATTAAAAGAGCATACCTTGCCGGACCTGGGGTGGATCACAGTTAAAATAAAGAACCTCTAAAGCCGCCTTGCCCATCCAATCCAGAATTTCTTCACGGATAATATCCACATACGCTGGCTCCTTTTCAATCAAAACGAAGCGCCGCTCCAGTTTCCAGGCCGCCTTTCCCGTCGTCCCCACGCCAGCAAACGGGTCCAAAACCACATCGCCCTTAAACGAGTAATATCGGATCACCTTCTCGGCTAACTCCAGCGGAAACACTGCCGGATGAACGGGGTGATAGGCCGGCTGGATATACCAGACATTGGTGCGGTCGTAGTCACCGATGATTTTGGACTGGCGGACGGCTTCCTGGTCGGGGTAGGTGCGGATATTCCAGTCAATCAACTTATCGGTCCGCCGACGGTAGACCAAAACGTATTCCGTGACAGTGACGGGTTTGTACTGCAAAGGCGTTCGGTCGGCCGCAAACCGCCTCCCGCGCCCCAGTGCCCAGCCGGCCCCCTCCGGCTTGACCCAGATAATATCATCCACAAAATCGTACCCCTCTTCCACGAAAATCCGGTGCAGGTCAAAAGGGACTGCCAGCCGTCTGGATTGTCCCTGGCGGTTGGGGCGACGAATCAACACAGGCGAAACATTGATGACGAAAAAACGCCCCTCATTGAGAACCCGGTGGACCTGCCGGATGACCCGCCTCATTTTGTCCAGGTAATCTTCGTAACTCAGAAACTCACTGTACTCCGGACGGGCATTGTAGTAAGGCGGCGAGGTTAAATACCAGGTCCACCGATTGGGCTGGCAATTCCATCAGAATTTCTTCGCAATCGCCCAGCGCCACGATGTTGCGAAGGGATGAGAGCAGGTATCTATCGGAACGGCGCGACATGGGCGTTCCTTCGGACGGACGGCCCAGCAGGCGGGCTTCCAGGACGTCAAAACGGGTAGAACGGTTTTCTACAACCAGGGATGTATAGGCATCTATGACCACTTCCCCGATCCGTTCGCCGCTGATACCACCCAGGAGCGGCACCCGCCAGACATGGTACCGGTCATCCACTTCGGGCAACCCCAGCGCGATGGCATTTTCCAGCCGCCCGGCCTTCAGCCACTCTAGAGCGATCTGGCGTGCCTGGTCGGCGGTCAGGACGGCATAACCTCGCTGAATAGCGACCTTCGGGTTCCGACGTTCCATAACTGACCAGCACGGTCTGGCTACCCGACAGTTTGAAATCAGGACACGGATACACACGGGTTTCACGGATCAGCACGGATGAAATCTGTACCATCCGTGCCCATCCGTGTCCCATTGAACGGGAAACAAAGGTAAGACGGGCATTTACGGCTTATCAATCCGTGTCTATCCGTAGCATCCGTGTGAATCCGTGTACTGCCCGATCAAAAGTGTCAGGCGACCAGCAGCACGGTTATCCTGGCGCGTATTTTTCAAACAACGGCCGCAGCCGTCGGTATGTATCGCCCAGCCACTCCGGGATGGTGCGGGTCTCGCCGACGACGCTCATGTAGTTGGTGTCCCCGCCCCAGCGGGGGACGACATGGAGATGAATGTGGTCCGCCACCCCCGCCCCAGCCGCAGTGCCGATGTTCAGCCCCACGTTGAACCCCTGGGGGTTATATGCCTCCCGCAGCACCCGCAAACTGGTCTGCGTCAGCGCCATCCACTCCGCCAGCGTCGGCCCGTCCAGGTCCTCCAGCGAGGGGACATGGACGTAGGGGACAATCATCAGGTGCCCGTTGTTGTACGGGTAGCGGTTGAGGACGACGTAACAGAGTTGTCCCCGGTAGACGATGTGGGCCTCCTCGTCCGGCTGGCGGGGTTTGACGCAGAACAGGCACTCCTGCAGGAGCGGTTGCTCGCCCCGCAGGTAGACCATACGCCATGGAGTCCAGAGAATATCACGCATAATGACCGTCGTCAAGGATTGGGTGTCGGCGTCGGCGTGGGCGTGGAGGTGGGTGCCGGGACGTACTGAATCGCCCCCGGCCGAACGCAGGAATCGTAGTTCGCCCCCAAAATGATCCGGAAATCCACCCCGTTCCCCGCTCCCGGTCGCTTCTCCACATCCTCCGGCTTCAGGTGGTAGAGGCGGGTGAACAGCCAGAGAGGGGAGCCCTTCGCCGTGGTGGTGAAATCCACCACCCGGGTCCGGGAGACCGGTTCTGTCGCCGTGATCCCTGTCACCAGAAAGCCCTCCCAGCGCAGCCGCTCCGCCGCCACCTCCGCCATCCCCGGCCGCCCCGTCCCGTCCCAGACCTCCACCCGAAAGGGTGATTGGCGCGCCCGCCCGGTCGCCGGGGGCTGCAGCGCCTCGGCAATCAGCGGTTCCAGCGCCTCCGGGACCGGCAGCAGCACCCAGCCACCATCGGGGTCTGTCCAGGGCTCCACGTAGGGCGGGGTAATGAAACGGCTCTTGACATTGGCCCAGTCCAACCGGGTTCCCAGCCACCCCAGGTAGATCATCTCCTTCAACCCCAGGTCCGTCTCCACCGTCTGGCGAAGAGCATCCCACAGGTCCGGGATACGCCCCAGGAGTCCTCCACTGAGCGCCTGCCGGTAGAGGGCCCGCAGGACCTGATGCTGCCGCCGACTGCGGTCATAGTCGCTGGTGGACCAGCGGGAACGGACGTACCAGAGGGCCTGCTGACCGTTCAGGTGCTGGATGCCCGGGTAGAGGTCTATATCTACCCCCTGCTCCGGATTGGCCGGGTCGGGGAAGGTATCGTGCAACTCGCACTCCACCGGCACGTCCACCCCTCCCAGCGCGTCCACGATGCGGACAAAGCCCGAAAAGTCCACCATCGCATAGTAGTGGATGGGGATGCCGAAATTGTACTCCACCGTTGCCTTGACCAGGGCCATCCGTCCGCCCGGGTAATCCTTCCCCCGGTTAATGGCCGTGTTGATTTTCCCAAACCCGTACCCGGGAATCCAGGCGTAGTAGTCCCGGGGAATGGAGAGCATACTTACCGACGGGATGTCGGGGTTGACGCTGACGACGATCATCACATCCGTCCGCCCCCGGTTGCTCTCCTGCGTGTCCAGCCCCAGCAGAAGGACGTTCATCACCCCCTCCGGCAGGGAGACGACGGGCATCGGGGTGGGGA
>JAGHZG010000254.1 GCA_017743275.1 Chloroflexota bacterium
CCTGATCCTGGGCCTTTCGGACATTCCCCATGCGGGGGACATTTTTGAGGTAGTGGAGAGCGAGAAGGTCGCCCGCGCCATCGCCGCCCAGCGGCTTCAGGAGCGGGAGGCCCGGGCCGCCCGTCCCACCCGTTTCACCCTGGACGACCTCTCCCGCAGCATCCGCCAGGGGCAGGCCAAAGAACTCAACCTCGTCATTAAGGCCGACGTCCAGGGCTCCATTGAGCCCATCGTCTCCTCCCTCTCCAAACTGGGGAGCGTGGACCTGAAGGTCAACATCATCCACGCGGCGGCGGGCAACGTCACCGAGTCCGACATCAATCTGGCCATTGCCTCGCGGGCCATCGTCATCGGTTTTCAGGTGACGGTGGACCCGGCGGCCCGGCGGCTCGCCGAGAACGAAGGGGTGGACGTTCGCATTTACGACATCATCTACGAGTTGATCGACGAGGTGGAGCGGGCCCTCAAGGGGCTTCTGGAGCCGACCTACGTGGATAAGACCATTGGCAAGGCGGAGGTCCGGGCGACGTTTGAGATTCCCAAGGTCGGCCGGGTGGCTGGGTGCTACGTCCTGGAGGGGGAGGTACGCCGCAACGCCCGTGCCCGCCTCTTCCGACAGGGGGAGCAGAAGTTTGACGGCCCCATCGCTTCTCTGAAGCGCTTTGCCAAAGACGTGCGCGAGGTCAAGGCCGGTTACGAGTGCGGCATCGGCCTGGAGGGGTTCCACGACATCCAGGTCGGGGACGTGCTGGAGTTCTACGTGAAAGAACGGGTGGAGGCCACCGGATAGGAGAGCCATGGGCAAGAAGTATCAAAAGCGAGCCGCCGACCTGGTTCAGACCCACCTGACTGACCTGCTGCAGACGCAGGTCAACGACCCGCGCCTGCAGATGCTGACCATCACGGGCGTGGAGGTCACGCCGGACGCCACCCGGGCCCACATCTACTTCACCGTCCTGGGGGACGCAGAGCGGCAGGCGGAGGCGCAGGCCGCGCTGCAGAGTGCCGCCGGATTCCTCCGCCGGGAACTGGGCCGACGGCTGCGCCTGCGCAACACCCCGGAACTGGTCTTCCACTGGGATTCCTCCATAGAGCGGGGCGAGCGCATCGCCGGCCTGATTGACCGCCTGCGGGAAGAGGAATTTTCGGGAGATCTATGAGGGATTCCCCTTTCTCCCACGCGGTACTGGAGCAAATCGCCCGGTACATTCAACAGGCCCATCGGGTGGCCGTCATCACCCACGAACGGCCCGATGCCGACGCTCTGGGCTCCAGTTTGGGGCTGGCCCATGCTCTGCGGCGACTGGGCAAAGAGGCCACCGTCTTTCTCTTTGACCCCGTTCCCTTCGGCCTGGACTTCCTGCCCGGCCTGGACCTTATCGTCGCCGACCTGCCGGGCCCGAAGACGGACCTGATTATTGCGGTGGATGCGGGAGAGCCATCCCAGATTGGCTCCCGGCTGTATGATGCCATCCTCCGCCTGGGGGTCCCGCTGATCGTGGTGGACCACCACGAAAGCAATACCGGCTACGGGACACTCAGCGCGGTCTTCCCCCAGAAGGCCTCCACCGCCGAAGTGGTGTTGATGCTCATCCAGATGCTGGGTGTTCCGATAGACCGGGCCGTTGCGACCTGCCTGCTGGCCGGCATCGTCTTTGATACCCGGGCCTTCGCCACCCCCGACACCGGCCCGGAGACGCTGCAGGCGGCGGCGCTTCTGATGGAAAGCGGCGGCTCGCTTTACGAGGTGATGACCGCCTACCGGGGCCAGCATCCCCTGAAGGCGCTCCGGCTATGGGGCCAGGCGCTGACCCGGATGGAGACCCGGGACGGTGTCGCCTGGACGTTCGTCTCCCGGGAGATGTATCGGGCCACCGGCACCACGATGGAGGATACGGAGGGTCTGGCGAACTTCATCCTGGACGCGGCCGACGTCCGCATCTCTGTGGTCTTCCGGGAGCGGCCCGAGGGGGGAATGATTCGGGTGAGCGCCCGCGCCAAACCCGGCATCAACCTGGTGCCGCTGGCCCGCTCGTTCCCCACGGGCGGCGGGCACAAGATGGCCGTCGGCTTTGAGGCGGAACCGCCGCTGGACGAGGCCATCCGGACCACCCTGGCGCGCCTGGAGGCGTTGCGTCGCTCTGGACAACTGGACGACTTTTAGCCTGCGGGGTCGGGAGGGGTTTTGCGGTGGGCGGCTTCGCCGCCCACCGCAAAACCCCTCTTTCCAATGTGGTTTTTTCATGGACGGCATCCTGAACCTCAACAAGCCGCGCGGCATGACCTCCCACGACGTGGTCGCCCGGGTGCGCGCGGTGGCCCGGCAGCGGGAGGTCGGCCACGCGGGCACGCTGGACCCGATGGCCACCGGTGTCCTTCTCCTCTGCCTGGGTCGGGCCACCCGCCTGACCGAGTATCTGATGGACTCCCCCAAACTCTACCGGGCTCGCGTCCGCCTGGGCATCACCACCGACACGGATGACGCCGAGGGGACGGTCATCGCCGAGAGGCCGGTAGAGGCCGACCGGACGGCGGTGGAGGCGGCGCTGGAGCGGTTCCGGGGGCCCATCCTGCAGGTCCCGCCGATGTACTCCGCCCTGAAGCGAGACGGCCAGCCCCTCTACCGCCTGGCCCGCCGGGGCCAGACGGTGGAGCGGGCACCCCGGCGGGTGGAGATTTACCGCCTGGACCTGACCGCCTGGGAACCGCCGGAACTGACGCTGGAGGTCCTCTGCTCCCCCGGCACGTACATTCGGGCGCTGGCCCGCGACCTGGGCGAGGCGCTGGGATGCGGTGCCCACCTGACGGGGCTGGTGCGGCTGGCCAGCGGCGACTTCCGGCTGGAGGATGCAGCCGAACTGGATGAAGTCACCCCGGAGCGGTTGCCGGACCTCCTGCTCCCGCCCGACGCCGCCCTGCGGCGGTATCCGGCGCTGTACCTGAGCGAGGCCGAGGCGCGCGCCGTCCGCTATGGCCGGGATATTCGTGTAGCGCAGGATTTATCCTGCGCAATTGCCCGTGCCTACGGGCCCGATGGCCACATGCTGGCTGTTATGGAATACCGCCCCGATCGGGGCCTTTGGCACCCGCGTAAGGTACTGGTTTAAACTCACACACAGGCACAAAGGCACTTACATCACACAAAGACACAAAGGCACAAAGATTTTTTTAAATTTACTTTTTTCTTTGTGTCTTTGTGTCTCTGTGTGAGGAATATCTTATGGCTCCGTTTTGTCCGATCATTGCTGTGATTGGCGGTGCGGCGCCGACGCTGGAGGAAGAAGCGGCGGCGGAGGCCGTGGGCCGCGCGCTGGCGGAGGGGGGCGCCATCCTCATCTGCGGCGGGCGCGGCGGCGTGATGGAGGCCGCCTGCCGGGGGGCCAAATCCGCCGGGGGCCTGACCATCGGCATCCTCCCCGGCCCCGACCGGCGCGAGGCCAACCCGTACGTGGACATCCCCATCGTCACCGGCATGGGGGAGGCGCGCAACGTCATCATCGCCCGGACGGCCCACGCGGTGGTCGCCGTCGGCGGAAGTTACGGCACGCTGAGCGAAATGGCGTATGCTCTGCTCTTCAGCGTGCCGGTGGTGGCGCTGGGGAGTTGGGAGGTGCGGCGCGCGGGTCATCCGCCCGCGCCCATCATCTACGCCGTCACTCCGCAGGAGGCCGCCGCCCACGCACTGGCGCTGGCCCGGAAATGAACATTTGAAAACAGGACACGGATCAACACGGGTTTCACGGATTCGCGTGGCTTTGCCCTGAGGGCTCTGCCCGAAAGGATAAAATCCGTGAAAATCCGCACCATCCGTGCCCATCCGTGTCCCATTGAACGGATGGCGTCCTGCGCCGTGCGCCCTGCGACCCTGCGACCCTGCGACCCTGCGACCTGCGACCTGCGCCCTTGCGCCTTGCGACCCTATGCCCTGCGCCCTGCGACCTG
>JAGHZG010000255.1 GCA_017743275.1 Chloroflexota bacterium
CCTCTACGGCGTCCAGTTCCATCCCGAGGTGGTCCACACCCCCGCCGGACGGGAGATTCTCCGCCGGTTCGCCACCGACGTCTGCGGTTGCGTGCCCACCTGGACCCCCGCGGCGTTCATAGAAGAGGCCGTTGCCCAGATCCGCGCCCGCGTGGGGGACGGGCGGGTCCTCTGTGCCCTCAGCGGCGGCGTGGACTCCGCCGTCACCGCCACCCTGGTCTACCGGGCCATCGGCGACCGCCTGACCTGTATCTTCGTCAACACCGGCCTGATGCGCCAGGGGGAGCCGGAGCAGGTGGTGCGCACGTTCCGGGACGGATTAGGGATGCCGCTCGTGGCGGTGGACGCCACCGAAGAATTTCTGGCCGCGCTGGAGGGAGTGACCGACCCGGAGGCGAAGCGGCGTGTCATCGGCGAGAAGTTCATCCGGGTCTTTGAGCGGGAGGCGGAAAAGGTGGGGCGGGTGGATTTTCTGGCCCAGGGCACCCTCTACCCGGACGTCATTGAGTCGGCGGCGCCGGACCGGCCCGGGGCCCGCCGGATCAAGACCCACCACAACGTGGGCGGGCTGCCGGAGCGGATGCAGTTGCGGCTGATAGAGCCGTTGCGGTATCTCTTCAAGGACGAAGTCCGCGCGGTGGGGGAGGTGCTGGGGTTGCCGCCGGAGGTGGTCTGGCGGCAGCCGTTCCCGGGGCCGGGGCTGGCGGTGCGGGTCCTCGGCCCGGTGACGTGGGAGCGGCTGGAGACCCTGCGCGCCGCCGACGCCATCCTGCAGGAGGAACTGGGCCGCAGCGTGGGCGTGATGGGCGACCAGCGGACCTACGAAGAGGTCGTGGCCCTGCGGGTGGTCACCACCGAAGACTTTATGACCGCCGACTGGGCCCGGCTGGACCCCGACCTGCTGGCCCGCATCAGCAACCGCATTGTCAACGAGGTCGCCGGGGTGAACCGGGTGGTCTACGACGTCACGTCTAAACCCCCGGCGACCATTGAGTGGGAGTAGGGTTCAGCCATGAGATGCCCTGACATTTTCTCATCCGGGGGGAAGAGCAGGGGGTTGCGGTGGGCAGCGAAGCCGCCCACCGCAACCCCCTCCTCCCCCTCCTCGCGCCGGAATGACGGTGGAGAGGGGGGAGGATTGAACCGTTACTTTGGCTATAAAATTGAAACGCACCTGTTGCATAAGGCGGTTGACTTGTCGTCAGGAAAAGGTATAATAGTATCGCTACTTGGCATCTATTGTCTGTCGTTCACCTCAAGGACAGGCAGGGTATATGGCACTGAAAGGGAACCTGCAAGATTTTAGCGCCACCCAGTTACTCCATCTCATCAATCTGGCGCGCAAGACAGGCACTCTGGCGGTAGAGACGCCGCAGGACCAGGCTCGCTTCTGCTTTCGCGAAGGCAAACTCATCTACGCCAGCCTGGATGGGCAGGATGACCGTCTGGTTTCCATTCTCCAGCGGGCTGGGAAAATCACCGAGGAACTGGCCCGCACCATCCGGGCCCGTTCGGATATTAAAGACGACCGGGAACTGGGTGTGTTGTTGAGCAACGCGGGCTATGTCACCCAGAAGGACATTTTGGATAGTGTCCGCAACTACGTCCTGGAGGTCGTCTACAAACTGTTCACCTGGCCTGAGGGAACGTTCCGCTTTGAGCCCAACGTCCTTCCGGTAGAAGGGCGCATCACGGTCTCCATTGACCTGGAGAACGTGATTATGGAAGGCAGCCGCCGCCTGCGGGAGTGGGAGCGGCTTCAGGAGGAACTGCCCAATCTGGATATGGCCCTTCGCTTTACCGACCGTCCGGATGCGCGCTTGCGCACCATCAACCTGACGGTGGAAGAGTGGAGGGTCGTTTCGTTTATCAACCCCCGCAACACCATCCGCCAAATCGCTCAGTATAATCACATGAGCGATTTCCAGATTCGGCGCATCGTCTACGGACTTCTTCAGGCCGGATTGGTAGAATTGGTTCCACCAGAGGGTGCGGAAGTCAAACCGCCACCCGGTGTTCCTGCTCCTGTTGGGGTACCGCCCATACAACGACGCCCGGCCGTCAAGCGCAGCATCGTCCAACGACTGATAGACCGCATCCGGGAGTTGTAAATGCAGATCGTTAAAATGGTAGTGACCGGCCCCTTCGCGGCGGGCAAGACGCAGTTTATCCGTTCCATCAGCGAGATAGATGTAGTAGCCACCGAGGCGAAAATCAGCCGCCCCGAGGAGCGGATCAAAGAAGAAACCACGGTGGCCATGGACTTCGGGCGGATCACTGTAGATGATGACCTGGTCCTTTACCTGTTTGGTACGCCCGGGCAGCGCCGTTTTGAGTTTATGTGGGAGATTCTCTCGGAGGGAATGCTGGGCTTTGTGGTGGTCGTAGATAGCACCCGTCCGGAGACCTTCCGGGAGGCCCGGCTGATTCTGGATACATTTCGGACCTACGCTCCAACGCCGTACGTGGTGGCCGCAAACAAGCAGGATATGGAGGACGCCTGGTCTCCGGAGGACCTGCGGATCGCCCTGCGGATTGACCCGGCAGTGAAAGTTCTTCCCTGTGTTGCCACTGATAAGGAGAGTGTCAAGAACGTCCTTCTGGAATTGCTGTATTCTATTTTGGAGACGATGGACGGCGAGGGGGAGTAGTTGACCATCTCGGGGCGGGCACCGCCGTCCGTGGGGCCGGTCTATTCGGACCACGGCCACCGGTGTCCGCTTTTACTTATATAAAGCCGAAGGAAACTGTAACCTCCTCTTAACCTACTTGCAACACATTGTTGTGGGGAAGGTGCTGGTTTTGTGATAAGATAACAGGGGTGACCATACCCGAGGAGAAAGACAATGAGTTCCATCGTCACAGATCGGGGAGTCATCCACTATGAGACATACGGTCGGGGTCAGCCGGTCATTCTCCTCCACTGCTGGTTGGGCTCATGGAACTACTGGCTGAGCACGATGGAGGTGCTGGCCGATGGATATAAGACCTACGCGCTGGATTTCTGGGGCTTTGGCGAGTCGGGGAAGAAGGGACTGCAATTCAAGGTGACGGATTACGTGGAAATGGTGGCCCAGTTTATGGACCAGTTGGGCATCTATCGGGCGCGGGTAATGGGACACTCCATGGGCGGTACGGTCTCCCTGAGCCTGGCGCTGGCCCACCCGGAACGGGTCCAGCGGGTGGCGATGGTTGGTTCCCCCATCACCGGAGATGGCCTGGCGCTGATGTTGAAACTGGCTGCGAAAAAGTCTCTGGCCGCTCTGGCCTATAGCATTCCGGGGGCATTGCCCCTGGGAGTCCGTCTGGCTTCTCCCTTCCTCACCCGTGACTGGCGGCGCTGGTCGGAGATGTTTCAGCAGGACCTTTCCCGTACGACACTGGAATCCTTTCACTACAGCATCGCTTCTCTCCGCCATACCGACCTGCGCCCCCGCCTGCGGGAGATCAAAATCCCGGTACTGGGCATCTATGGCCGGAATGACCGTATCGTAAGTCCCGACCAGGGGGAAATCCTCGCCAATGGGGTTCCCCTGGCCCAGGTCATGTACTTTGACCAATCCGGCCACTTCCCGATGCTGGACGAGCCGGAAAAGTTTCACCAGACACTGCGGGAGTTTCTGGACCGGTGACGGCAGAAACGCACATCCCCAACCGGTTCGGGCGGTTCCTCATTCTGGCCCTGGAGCAATCGCTGGGCACTCCCGGCTTCCAGGCCGTGCTGGGTCGCGCCGGCCTCCGCCATCTGGCGGCCTACCCGGCCGACAATCTGGAGAGGGGGTTCCCGGTGAACCTGATCCCCCGGCTGATGACCGCCCTGGAGGAGATGTACGGGGTGGGAAAGGGGCGGGAACTGGCGTTCCAGACTGGGCGTGCCTGCTTCCGTCTGGGGATGCCGGGATTCGGCTTTCTGATAGACCTGGCGGACTTACTA
>JAGHZG010000256.1 GCA_017743275.1 Chloroflexota bacterium
CCGCTCCACCCTCAGAGCCTCCTCCGCCGCAACGCGGGCCTCGCCGAGGCTGAGGAGGCCCTGAGGGTGGAGCGGACACGCTTCTTCTTCAACCGCCGGGGCCGTCGCTCCTTCTGGGCGACCGCCGCCACTCCCGGCGGGCTCTTCAGCCCCTACCGGGACCGTTTCTACCAGGGCGCGACCATCGTCCCCCGGGCCCTGTGGTTCGTGGAGATTCAGACCTCGCCTCTGGGGTTCACCCCGGGCTCTCCCCCACTCCGGACGGCCCGGCGGGCCCTGGAGGAGGCCAAAGACGCCTACCGGGACCTGGTCATGGAGGGGAACGTGGAGGCCCGCTTCCTCTATGCCACCCTCCTCTCCACCGACCTGGTCCCCTTCGGCCACCTGGACTACCGGCTGGTGGTGCTCCCCATAGAACCGGAGGGGGACCACTACCGGATGCTCACAGCGGAGGAGGCCCGGAAGCGGGGCTTCCTGGGGCTGGCGAAGTGGCTGGAGCGGGCCCAGGCGGAATGGGCGCGGCGGCGCGGCCTCAAAGCGGAGCGGATGAGCATCTGCGAACGGCTGGACCATGTTCGCGGGCTGACCCGCCAGAACCCTCAGGCGAAATATCGGGTAACGTACCCGGACATTAACCGGGTTATGTTCGCCGTTGTCGTCCGTACCGATGAACCTATCCAGATGCAAATCGGCGGCCAAGGCATTTGTGTTGGGGGATACGTAACCGATTGCAAAAATTATTGTTGCGAGACCGATAGCGAGGAAGAAGCCTATTATCTGTGCGCTGTCCTCAACTCTCCTGTAGTGGATGCTATGCTCCGCCCCTTCCGCCGGAGGGAACAGCGGGGACATCCGGATGTCCACAAGAAAGTATTTGATGTCGCCCCCATCCCTCTGTTTAATTCCTCGCAGGAGGAGCACCGGCGGTTGGCGGAGTTGGGGAGGGCGTGCAGCGAGAAGGTGGCCCGGTGGCTGGCGGAGGCGCGGCCGGAGGGCCGGAGCATCGGGCCCCTGCGCGCCGCCGTCCGGGACCTCCTGCGGGCGGAGTTGGCGGAGATAGACGCCTGCGCGCGGGAAATAGTAGTAATGTAGCGCAGGCCGCCAGGCCTGCAGGATGCAGGCGGACAGCCTGCGCTACCGGGTTAATGCTGACCGTCGGGCCGGTTGGAAATCGTGGTTGGCGGAGGCCGACCGGAGGCCTGCGGCCCAGGGAGGGCGGCTTCCGTCGGCGCACTCAGCGTTGGCCGCCGGGCCGGTATTTCCGCCGTTTATCCGTGTTCATCCGTGTCCTATTTCTGATAGCCAAAAGAAATGGAAACTTTTCCGTCTGGCCTGAGAGGTGTGCGACCCTGCGACCCTGCGACGTGCGTCGCACCGATTGATGAGGAGGAATCCAGATGGGAATCGCAAAGAGAGCGTTTGAAACAACCGGAGTGGTGGATGCTCATCGTCGGCTCATCCTGGACGAGCCCGGGCCTGTTTGGGCCCCGACACGGGTTCGCGTCATCGTACTGTTGCCCGAGGAAGCGGACATTCAGGAGGAGGAGTGGCTACGGGCCGCCGCTGCGAATCCGGCCTTTGATTTTCTGAGGGAACCTCAGGAGGACATCTACACCCTGGCCGACGGGAGGCCCTTTAATGATCAGATGACTCCCCACAACCCTTATCCAGCGCGAGTTGGGAGAACTATCGCCCCAACTACAAGCAGAAGTGTCTGAGAAACTGCGGAAACTTTTCAGTCTGGCCTGAGAGGTGCTGTTATGTGCCCTGCGACTTGCGACATGCGACATACGACCTGTGATATGCGTCCTGCGACCTGTACCCGGCTCCCCTGGCTGGGGGTGGGCCTCCTGCTCCTGGCCATGCTGGCCTGCTCGTTCCCCCTGCCCACCTTGCCCCTGGAAACCCCCAGGTCGGAGACCGTTGCGCCGGGCTCCCCGCGGGTGCAGGTGGTCGTCGCCACGCCGACCCCGCTGCCAGACTTCCTCATCGCCGAGGCGACCGCCGAGGACCTGCTCCTGGTCAACCTATACGCGCGGGTCAACCCCGGCGTCGTCAACATTGACGTGGCCGCTGGGGTAGGGGAGACCGCCAGCCTATTCGGCAGCGGCTCCGGCTTCCTCATTGACACCGAGGGTCACATTGTCACCAACCACCACGTCGTGAGGGGGGCCGACACTATCTGGGTCACCTTCAGCGATGGCAGCCTGCGGGAGGCGAAGGTCCTGGGCACCGATCCCTTCTCTGACCTGGCCGTCCTGAAGGTGGAGGATCTTCCGCCGAGCGCCGTGCCGCTGGAACTGGGGGACTCGGATACTCTGCAGGTGGGGCAACGGGTGATCGCCATCGGCAACCCGTTTGGCCTCCAGGGGACGATGACAGTGGGGGTCATCAGCGCGCTGGGGCGGGTGCTACCCACGGTCACCACCGCCACCGGCGGCTCCTTCTCCAACCCTGAAATCATCCAGACCGACGCCGCCATCAACCCTGGCAACTCCGGCGGCCCTCTTCTGGATTCGGCGGGACGGGTGGTGGGGGTCAACACCGCCATCCGCACTACCACCGGGGGCAACATGGGCGTTGGCTTCGCCGTGCCCGTGAACACCGTCAAGCGCATCGTCCCCCGCCTCATTTCCGAAGGGACATACCGCTATCCCTACCTGGGCATCACCGCCGACAATCGCTTCACCCTGGCCCAACTGGCCCGCGAACTGGACCTCCCGGTCACTCAGGGTGTTCTGGTCTCGGCGGTGGAGCCTGGGGGACCGGCGGACCGGGCCGGCATCCGCGGCGGGACCCGCACTGTGCGGGTGCTGGGAACGACGGTCCAGGTCGGCGGCGACATCATTATCGCCATTGACGGCCATCCCATCCGGGACTTCAACGAACTCATCGCCTACCTGGTCCGGGAGACGGAGGTGGGGCAGGTGGTGACGGTGACCATCGTGCGGGATGGGAAACAGATGGACATCTCCGTCCGGTTGGGGGAGCGCCCTCGTTAAAGAAGATAGAATCACAGAATAAAAGAAGATAGAATCACAGAGAAGATGGAATCACAGAATCAGCGATTCCGCTGATTCTGTGATTCCCAAATTCTTTCTGGAGGAATCCCGATGATAGACGAAACCGAATTGCGAAGTCTGGCCCAGTTCCAGGCCAAAACGCCCATCCTGAGCGTGTATCTGGACGTGGATCCGACCCGGCATACCAGCGATGAGTACCTGCTCTCGCTACGGAACATACTGAGGCAGGCAGAGGGTCAGGCGGCCCCGGAGGATATCCGGGCCGTCCAGCGGTACTTTGAGCATGAGTACGACTGGTCGGGTCGGGGGGTGGCGGTCTTCTCCGGCGCGGCGGCGGATTTCTGGCGCGTCTACATTCTGCCCCTGCCGGTGGCCTCCGGGGTGACGGTGGCCCGTCGGCCCTATATCTCCCCCCTGGCGGCCCTCCTGGATACCTACGAGCGCTACGCGGTGGCAATGGTCAACCGGGAGGGCGTTCGTGTTCTGCTGTTCCACCTGGGGGAACCGGTTCACGAGGAAGTCTTTGAGGGTGAGGAGGTCAAAAAACTGAAGCGGGGTCGGGGTTCCTCTGCTGGTGCTGAGCGCCGGGGCGGCGCCCCCTCCGGCAGCCGCCACATGGAGGAGGTGGCGATGCGCAACCTCCGTCAGGCGGCACGGGTGGTGGAGCAGTTCTGTCGCCAGCACAATCCCCGGCATCTCATCCTGGCAGGGCCCGAACCCACCGTCTCTCAGTTCCGAGACCTCCTGCCCAAAGCGTTACAGGAACGGGTGGTCGGCACGATGAGCGTGGACCCGGGCGAGAACGAGCGCGCGCTGCGGGAGCGTTCCCTGCAGGTTCTCCGCCGGGTGGAGGAGGAACGGGAAGCCGCGATAGTGGAGGCCGTGGTCACGGCGGCCGCGAAGGGGAAAGA
>JAGHZG010000257.1 GCA_017743275.1 Chloroflexota bacterium
GTCCTGCTGGGTATCTTGCTGAGCGGCCTCATCAACGTGGTCGCCCAGACGTATCTGATGGCCCAGGCGGCCCAGAGCGGCACCCTCTCGGAGACGGTTCTCTCTTTTGTTCACACGCCGTTCTGGCTGCCCGTCTTCGCCGTCCTGTTCGCCACCGGAGTGGGGGTTCTATCCGGCGTCTACCCGGCGACCCGCGCCGCGTCGCTGAACCCCATTTCGGCGCTCCGGTACGAGTAAATCCACGAGGGGAATTTGCCACGAATTTCACGAATTAACACGAATTTTTTATTTAATTCGTGTAAATTCGTGCCATTCGTGGCAAAACGGGAGATGACATGGAGAAAGGCTACGTCCAGGTCTACACCGGCGACGGCAAGGGGAAAACAACGGCGGCTCTGGGGCTGGCCCTGCGGGCCGCCGGGTACGGCATGCGGACCTACATCGGCCAGTTCCTGAAGGGCCAGCCCTACGGCGAAGTGGAGGCCCTGCGGGACCACCCCCTCATCACGATTGAGCAGTACGGCGCCCCTGACTGCTGGGTCCGGCGCGACCAGGTTCCCCCCGAACAGGTCGCCCGTGCCTGCCAGGGACTAGCACGGGCCCGGGAAGCCATGCTCTCCGGTCAGTACGACATCGTGGTGCTGGATGAGGTGAACGTCGCTCTCTGGTTCGGCCTGCTCACGGTGGAGGAAGTGCTGGCCTTCCTGGACCAGCGCCCCGATGGGGTGGAGGTCGTGCTGACGGGCCGCCGCGCGCCGCAGGAACTGATAGACCGGGCCGACCTGGTGACGGAGATGCGGGAGGTCAAGCACTACTACCAGGCCGGAGTTCCCGCGCGGGCGGGGATTGAGCAGTGACACAAGCACACGGAGGGAGACTTTGGCGCTGAGAGAGTCCTTCGTGAACCCCGAGCGGTCCCGACCGAAGGAGATGCCCCGGCGAAGGCTGATTTTCCGGACCGAACAGCCCTTCGGGCGCGGCTTCTCCCTGGGCGACATCGTCGTCCTGATCGGCATCGCTGCCCTGATCTACGGGGGTGTGCGGCTGGCGCTGCAGGCGCCGGAGGCAGTGGCCGGCCCCACCATCTCTCTCTCCCCGCGTATGCTCCCCTACTACGCACTCCGCTCCGTCGGCCGCATGGCCGCCGCCTACCTTCTCTCCCTGACCTTCACCCTGGTCTACGGCCGCCTGGCCGCCTATAACCGCCGGGCCGAGGGGGTGCTGATGCCCTTGCTGGACGTCCTCCAGAGCGTACCTATCCTCTCCTTCCTCCCGGTCGTCCTGCTCAGCCTCAGCGCGATTCTGCCGGAGCGGATTGCGGCCGAACTGGCCTCCATCGTCCTCATCTTCACCAGCCAGGTCTGGAACATGACCTTCGTCTGGTACCAATCCCTGACGACCATTCCGAAAGAACTTCGGGAGGCCAGCGCCATCTTTCGCCTCAACGGCTGGATCCGCTTCAAGATGCTGGAACTCCCCTTTGCGGCCATCGGTCTGATCTGGAACAGTATGATGAGTTGGGCCGGGGGCTGGTTCTTCCTGATGGCGGCGGAGATTTTCACCGTGGGACAGCGGGACTTCCGCCTCCCCGGCCTGGGGGCCTACCTGCAAGAGGCCGCCAATCAGGGCGACACCCGCGCGATCCTCTGGGGAATCGGCGCGCTGGTCCTGGTCATCGTCGCTCTGGACCAACTGGTCTGGCGGCCCCTGCTGGCCTGGGCCGACCGATTCAAACTGGAGATGGTGGAGGGGGAAAACCCGCCCACTTCCTGGTTCTACGACCTCCTGCGGAGTGCCCATATCCTGGAGCGAGTCTCAGAGGGGGTATGGCGACCGTTCAGCGAATGGCTGGATGCCCGCTTTACCCGCCGCGCGGCCGCCGCAGGCCCGGAGGCCGAACGACGGGGCCGGCCCTGGCTTCTCTATCTGCTGGCCCTACTGCTGGGCCTGGGACTGGCCTACGGCGGTTTCCGCGCCGCGCTGATGTTAGTGACGGTCCCCGGAAGCCAGTGGGGAGAAATCGGACTGGGCGTCCTGGCGACTTTTCTGCGGGTCTCCGTCTCTCTGATCATCGCGCTGGCCTGGACGATTCCCGTCGGGGTGGCCATCGGCACCAACCCGCGCGCAGCGACCTTCCTCCAACCCGTTGTCCAGGTGGTGGCCTCCGTCCCGGCGACGGCCCTCTTTCCGGTCTTCCTGCTCCTCATCGTCGGACTGCCCGGTGGGCTGAACCTGGCCGCGGTCGTGCTGATGCTGACCGGCACCCAGTGGTACCTGCTCTTCAACGTCATCGCGGGCGCCTCGGCCATCCCGCAGGATCTGAAGTACACCTCCGCCCTCATCGGGCTGAGCCGCCGGGAGCGCTGGCGGACGCTCATCCTGCCCGGCCTGTTCCCGTACATCGTCACCGGAGCCATCACCGCCAGCGGCGGGGCGTGGAACGCCAGCATCGTCGCCGAGTATGTGGAGTTCGGCGGCCAGACGCTCTACACCACCGGCATCGGCGCGCTCATTACCCGCGCCACCGGCACGGGCGACTACCCCCTCCTGCTGGCCGCCACACTGGCGATGGTGCTGACCGTCGTTCTGATCAACCGGATCTTCTGGCGCCGACTCTACCGCCTGGCAGAAGAACGGTTCCGCATGGAGTGAGACAATGTCCACCAACGGCTACCTGCTGGAAGTTCGCCACGTCCAACAGATTTACCGCAGCGGTTCCCGCCAGTTTGTCGCTTTGCAGGACGTGAATCTGGCGGTCAGAGAAGGGGAATTTCTCTGCTTGCTGGGGCCGTCGGGCTGCGGGAAGAGCACGCTGCTGCGCATCATCACCGGCCTCCAGCGGCCAACGGAGGGGGTCGTGCTCTACCGCGGCCAGCCGCTCCGGGGCGTCAACCCCTATGCCACCATCGTCTTCCAGACCTTCGCGCTCTTCCCCTGGCTCACCGTCATAGAGAACGTGGAGGTGGCCTTAAAGGCGCGCGGTGTCCCCCCGAAGTTGCGCGTCGCCCGCGCGATGGACCTGCTGGACCGGGTCGGGCTGGACGGGTTTGAACTGGCCTACCCACGCGAACTTTCCGGCGGGATGCGCCAGAAAGTGGGGTTTGCCCGGGCGATGGCGGTGGAGCCGGAACTGTTGTGCCTGGACGAGCCCTTCTCCGCGCTGGATGTGCTCAGCGCCGAGGCGCTGCGGGGAGAATTGCTGGAACTATGGACCGAGGGGAAGATCCCCACCCGCGCCATCCTGATGGTGACCCACAACATTGAGGAAGCGGTCTTTATGGCCGACCGGATTGTGGTGATGGACAAGGACCCGGGACGGGTGGTGGCGGAGATGACGGTGGACCTTCCCCACCCCCGGCAGCGACGGTCTCCGGAGTTCCTGGAGCGGGTGGACGAGGTCTACGGCCTGCTGGCCGGGCAGACCCAGCCGGAGCACGTGGAGTTGGGCGTGGCACCGGGCGAACCCGGGCGCGTCCGGGCCCTGCCCCCCATCACCATCAACGACCTGGCCGGCCTTCTGGAACACGTCTCCGAGATGCCCGACCACCGGCACGACCTCTACCGTCTGGCGGAGGAATTGCGCGTGGACTCCGATCACCTGCTGCAGTTGACGGAAGTGGCGGAGTTGCTGGGCTTCGCCACCATCGGCAAGGGCGACATCGTCCTGACCCCCCTGGGGGAGACGTTCGCCGAGGCCAGCATCCTGGCCCGCAAGGAGATTTTCGCCACCCGCATCCGGCGGCTGCCGATGTTCCGCTGGCTGCTCTCCCTGTTGAGCGTCGCCGAGGGCCGGCGGCTGAAGTGGGACATCGTCCTGCGGGCGCTGGAACTGGAATTCCCGCCCGAAGAGGCCGAGAAGCAACTGGAGACCATCGTCAACTGGGGCCGGTACGCCGAAGTCATCGCCTACGACGACGCCACGG
>JAGHZG010000258.1 GCA_017743275.1 Chloroflexota bacterium
AGGAGGAACTGGCCCGCTATGTGGAGGAACTGGCCCGCCAGACGGGAATGGTCCTGCCTGTCTCCCCGATCATTGTCCTGCGCCCGCTGCCGGACCTGCCGCCCCACACCGTGCGCGTCCAGGCATTCCAGGGACCGTCGGAGGGCGATGATGAAGGTGCTACACGCCAGATGAACGGCGAGGTTCCGCTTCCCTCCGAACCGTCCCCCGGACGCTGCTTCCTCATCATCGGTGGAAAGCGACATGTCTCCCTGACCGCGCCCACCATCAACATCGGACGGGCACTGGACAACGACGTCATTATAGAGCACCCCCGCGTCTCCCGCCACCATGCCCAACTCCGTCGCCGCTATGGCCGCTACGTCCTCTACGACCTGGGCAGTTCCGGCGGGACACTGGTCAACGGCTACCCCGTCCAGGAGTGCGTCCTCCGCTCTGGAGACGTCATCTCCCTGGCGGATTTTGAAATCATCTACGGCGAAGAGCCGGTTTCCCCTCCCGGTGAACCGTCCGAAGAGACGTCCATTACAGAGGGAATCCCTGTCCAGCCCCAGGAACCGAGATGATGGTGGGAGAAATTCTCTTGCTGGCCCTGCGCCTCCTTCTGGCCTTGCTCCTCTACGCTTTCCTGGTCGCGCTCTTCCTTCTGCTCTGGCGCGACCTGCGCCGTGGCGTCGGACGAGAGATGGTCCCCCGTGAAGAAATGCGCCTGGTGGTTGTGGAGGCGGGGGAGCGCGGACCCGAACCCGGCACCGTTTTCTCCCTGCAGGAAGTGAATTCTCTGGGACGTGCCCCCTCCAGCACCATCCGCTTCTCTGACCCCTTCGTCTCGGCCCACCACGCCCTGATCACCTGGCGGGAGGGGCACTGGTGGCTGGAAGACCTGGGGAGCAAGAACGGCACCACCCTCAACGACGAACCGGTCACCCGCCCCACCATCGTGGATGCGGGCGACCTGATCGGCATCGGACGGATTGTGCTGCGGATGGAGGTGGGAGAATCCCCCGCGCCTTCAATAGCACACGGATGAACACGGGTTGGACGGATGGACACGGATAAAATCCGTGAAAACCCGTGCCATCTGTGTTCATCCGTGTCCGATTCAAAATCCACCCGTGTCCGATTCAAATGCCGGAGGAGACTGTGAAACTCACCACCATGCACGACGCCATCGCCACCTACGTCCACGACGGCGACACGGTCGCCATTGAGGGTTTCACCGCCTGTATCGGCTTCGCCGCCGCCCACGAAATCATCCGCCAGGGTCGGCGCGACCTCGTTCTCTGCCGGATGACCCCCGACCTCATCTACGACCAGATGGTCGCGGCCGGGTGCGCCCGAAAACTGGTCTTCTCCTACCTGGGCAACCCCGGCGTGGGGCCGCTCCACGCCATCCGGCGGGCCGTGGAGAAAGGCATCCCGGCGCCCCTGGAACTGGAGGAGTACTCCCACTTCGGGATGGTCGCCCGCTACATCGCCGGGGCCTACCGTCTCCCCTTCTTCCCCCTGCGCTCCTACGTCGGCAGCGACCTCCCGAAGGTGAACCCCCGCATCCGGTTCGTGGAAAGTCCGTATGGCGACGGCCCCATCGCGGTGGTGCCGCCCCTCAACCCCGACGTCGCCATCATCCACGCCCAGCGGGCCGACGTCAACGGCAACACCCAACTCTGGGGGCTGCTGGGGGCCCAGAAGGAGGCCGCCTTCGCTGCCCGGCACGTCATCGTCGTGGTGGAGGAGATTGTGGACGAGGAGGTCATCCGCTCCGACCCCAACCGGACCCTCATCCCCGGCCTCATCGTGGACGCGGTGGTCCACGAACCCTACGGCGCCCACCCCTCCTACGTCCAGGGCTACTACGACCGGGACAACGACTTCTACCTGCGCTGGGACGAGATCAGCCGGGACGAAGCCGCCACCCGCGCCTGGCTGGAGGAGTGGGTCTACGGCGTGCGGGACCGGGCGGAGTACGTGGAGAAGATGGGCCGGGAGACCTGGGAGCGCCTCAAGCCCGCCCAGGCCTGGTCCCGGCCCGTCAACTACGGATAGACAGGAGGTCCCGGCTGCAGGATAACTGCTCGCAGTTGTCCTGCAAAATACCAGGAGACGGCCAGTATGAACGACTACACTCCCTCCGAGATGATGATTGTCGCCGCCGCGCGGGCCCTGGCCGGGGTCCGCACCGTCTTTGTGGGCGTGGGGTTGCCCAACATCGCCTGCAACCTGGCCCAGCGGACCGTGGCGCCGGACCTGGAACTGGTCTACGAGAGCGGGGTCTACGGCGCGCGGCCGGCCCGCCTGCCCCTCTCCATCGGCGACCCGGCCCTCATCACCGGCGCGCTCTCCGTATGTTCTATGGCCGACCTCTTCGGTCTCTACCTGCAGGGCGGGCGGATAGACGTCGCCTTTCTGGGCGGCGCCCAGATTGACCGCTACGGCAATCTGAACACCACCGTCATCGGCGACTACGCCCACCCCAAGGTCCGCCTGCCCGGCTCCGGCGGGGCCTGCGAGATTGCCATCCACGCCCGGCAGGTGTTCATAATCATGCGCCTCAGCCGCCGGTCCTTCGTGGAGCGGCTGGATTTCCTCACCAGCCCGGGCCACCTGGGCGGTTCGGGGGAGCGAGAGCGGTTGGGGATGCCCGGTCGGGGGCCACAGGTCGTCGTCACCGATAAGTGCGTCTTCCGGTTTGACCCCGGGACGGGCGAGATGGTGCTGGTGAGTCTGCATCCGGGGGTGCGGTTGGAGGACGTGCGGGCGGAGATGGGCTGGGACCCCCGCGTCTCCCCCGACCTGACGGAGACGGAGCCCCCCACCCCGGAGGAACTCCGCCTCCTGCGGGAGGAACTGGACCCGCTGGGGGTGTATCGGTCGTAAAGGGCTGATGTGCCAGGCACTGTGGAAAGTGCCTGGCATATCCTTCCTGGAGAATATGATCCACGAAGGACACGAAGGACACGAAGGAGCACGAAGCATCACGAATTGAGTATTCGGGTTTCCTCACCCCTCCCTGCTGTCTGCGGCGTAGCGGCGAAGCCGCTGGGGGTGGGGTGAGGCATTACCCCGCATTAATCTTTGTGTTCTTCGTGCCCTTCGTGGATTTCTTCTCTCTGCGCCGTCTGCGGTTAAAGAGAAGCCGGAGGAAACGATGCAAATTCAGGATGTGGTCATTCTCTCCGCCGTCCGGACGCCCATTGGGGCGTTCGGCGGCGCGCTGAAGGACATCCCGGCGGCCCATCTGGGCGCGATCGCCGCGCGGGCCGCGCTGGAGCGAGCCGGCGTCCCCGCCGACGCGGTGGATGAGGTCATCTTCGGCTGCGCGCGCCAGGCCGGGAACGGCCCCAACGTTGCCCGGCAGGTCGCCTGGCACGCGGGCGTCCCCGTGGACCGCCCCGCCTTCACCGTCAACAAGGCCTGCGCCAGCGGCCTCAAGGCGGTCACCCTGGGGGTGCAATCCATCCTGACCGGCGAGAATGAGGCGGTCCTGGTCGGCGGGGTGGAGCAGATGTCCCAGATTCCGTATCTCCTGCTGAAGGCCCGCTGGGGTTACCGGCTGGGGGAGGATACGGTGGTGGACGCGATGTACCGGGACGGCTACATGTGCCCGCTGGCGGAGATGCTGATGGGGGAGACGGCGGAACTGCTGGCGGACCGCTACGGGATCACCCGCGCGGAGCAGGACCGGTTCGCGCTGGAGAGCCACCAGAAGGCGGTGGCGGCGTGGGAGAACGGCGCCCTTGCTGGCGAGGTCGTGCCGGTAGAAGCGCCGGGCCCGAAGGGGGGGACGGTTCTGGTGGAACGGGACGAGCGCCCCCGGGCCGACACGTCGCTGGAGAAACTGGCGAAACTCCCCCCGGCCTTCCGGAAGGACGGCACCATCACCGCCGGGAACGCCTCCGGCATCGCCGACGGTGCGGCCGCGC
>JAGHZG010000259.1 GCA_017743275.1 Chloroflexota bacterium
GCCCCCGCCGATGACGGACTGGTACAGGCGGCGGTGGAGAAACTGGGCGCGCGGGTGGTGAAAAGGGAGTAGGATGCAGGATGCAGGATGCAAGATGCAAGATGCAGGATGCGAGCGGAGGAGAGCATGAAAGCGGCCGTCTTTCGGGGTATTGGACAGATAGAGGTGACCGATGTCCCGGTGCCGGAGGTGGGGCCGGGGGAGGTGCTGATCCGGGTCGCCTGTTGCGGCATCTGCGGCACCGACCTGGAGGCCTTCCAGACCGGGATGTACGAGCCCGGCCTGATCATCGGCCACGAATTTGCCGGAACCATCGTGGAGACCGGGCCTGAGGTGACGGGCTGGCGGGCCGGCGACCGGGTCGTCGTGGGCGACCTGATCCCCTGCGGGCAGTGCCGGCCCTGTCGGACCGGGCACATGGAAGCCTGTGAGAGCATCTACATGATCGGGGTCACCCACGACGGAGGGATGGCGGAGTATGTGAAGGCCCCGGCGGTTGGGTTGCACCACCTGCCGGAGGGGGTGAGCATGCGGCAGGGGGCGCTGGTGGAGCCGCTGACGGTGGCCCTCCACGGCGTCCGCCGCTCCCGCCTCAAGCCGGGAGACCGGGCCGTGGTGATGGGGGCCGGTCCCATCGGCCTGCTCACTCTCCAGTGTGTGCGGCTGGCCGGCGCGCGCTCCGTCATCGTCACCGAGGTGGACCCCACCCGCGCCGCGCTGGCCGCCCGCCTGGGCGCAACGGTGGTCCTGAACCCGCTGGAGGAGAACCTCAGCGTCTCCCTCTCCGAACTGACCGACGGGCTGGGGCCGGACGTCATTTTCATCTGCACCGGCGCGCCGGAACCGTTCGCCGAGGCAGTCTCCCTGGTCCGCAAGGGCGGGCAGATTTTCCTGCTGGGATTGCCCATCCAGCCGGTAGAGGCGGACTTCTTCAGCGTGGTGATGGGGGAACTCTCCATTGAGGGCAGTCTGGCAGGATGGGCGGAGTTCCCGGCGGCGATAGACCTCATCGCCCAGGGCCGGGTGGACGTGGAAGCACTGGTGAGCCATGAGATTCCGCTGGATGAGGGGGTCGCGGAGTGGTTCAGCCGCCTGATCACCCCCGGTTCCAGCGCGGTGAAGGTACTGGTGCGGATACCATAGGAGGCCAGAATGGAGAAGGGAGCCGTCCTCCAAACCGTTGCAGATCGGCTGGGGATTCCCGAAGATGTACTCATTCGTGAAAGTTTGCTCTCGTTTCTGCAGGCCCGGAAACGGCTACTGATGGCGGAGCGGTTTGAACTCCTCTCCCGATATGATGTCCGCTCAGCAGCGGAACTTCGGGAGCGCATTGAGGCCGGAACACTTCCCGAACATCCGACGTGGGAAGATTATATAGAGTTGACCAATCTGGAGGATGATTTGAAACTCCTGGAAGAACAGGCAGGAACCTTGACGCTGGCGTTTTCCGAAACATAACCCAGAAGCGGAGGCTCTCCTCCAATGAGTCGGGCACAGAGCGTAATACATGTAGCGCAGGCTGTTGGCCTGCACGGGTTGCACAGCCGGCGCTATAACAGCAGGAAGTAGTGTTGGAGGAGAGCTATGGAATCGCTGCAGTTTTATACCCGAAGTGCCGGAAGAAGCCCTGAGGTATGTACTGGATTGGGCGCGGAGAAAAATGAGAGATATGGCCCGAGGCCTGCGGAAATGATAGCAGGTGACACTTCGTAGCCCTGCGACTTGCGACTTGCGACCCTGCGACCTGCGACCCTGCGACCTGAAAGGAGGTTCCCATGAAACTCGCATCTCTGGAATACCTGGAGGAGGTCCGGCGGCGATCCAACGCCGACCCCAAGTACCTGGAACTGGCCAGAGGACACAACGCGTCCTACACGTTGGTGCTGGAGGCAGAGCCCGCCAAAGGGGTCAATGAGACGACCATTATCGGCTTCACCAACGTGGACGGGAAAATTGACGAAGTCTGGGTGGGGAAACGCCCCACCGACTTCACCCTCACCGCCCCCTACGGCGTCTGGGTGGACATCCTGCGGGGGAAACTGGGGGCCACCCAGGCCATCGCGTCCCGCAAACTGAAGACCCAGGGGCCCTTCATGCAACTTCTGCAGGGCGCCAATCGCATCATCCGCTGGGTGGAGATTCTGCGCACCATCCCCACCGAGTTTGAGGGGGACTACGCCCAATATAACTTGCCGGGAACGCCGTAGCGGGGGTTATCTGGTCTGGTTGGTTCATCTATGGCCGGGATTGCACGAGTGGTCACCCGCGTGAAACTGGGGGAGCGGCGGAGCGACGCCGCCTACTGGCGAGCGCAGCCGCCCCTGGCGCGCCTGGCCGCGCTGGAAGAAATCCGCCGGGAGTACCACCGCTGGAAATATGGTGCTGAGCCCCGACTTCAGAGAGTTTATACAATCGTTAAACGATAACGGGGTCCGCTACCTGGTGGTGGGCGGTTACGCCGTCGCCTTCTATGGCTATCCTCGCTACACCAAAGATCTGGACGTCTGGATAGAGATGAGCGAGGAGAACGCCCGGCGAATGGTAAAGGCCCTGGATCAGTTCGGCTTTGGCTCCCTGGGGCTGACGGTGGAGGATTTTCTGACGCCGGACCAGATTATCCAACTGGGTTACCCCCCCAACCGGATAGACATCCTGACCACATTGCCGGGCGTGGAGTTTTCGGACTGTTATCCTTTCCGTACCGTGGTGGATGTAGAAGGTCTTCCGGTCAATTTCATTGATCTGGATAACCTCAAGCAAACCAAGCGGGCATCCGGACGCTTTCAGGACCTGGCCGACCTGGAGCATTTAGAGTAAAAAGACCACTCCCTCCCTGCATCCTCTGCGTTCTGCGGTTAAAATGACCAACACAGGAGGCACCGATGAGCGCTTCACCGCTGCGTGGCAAGGGCATCTGGGCCTGGATGCGGGCCGGCGACGAACTGGGCCAGGCCATTGGGCTCGCCCGGCAGACCGGCGCAACCCACATCCTCTATAAGGTCGGACAGGGGGAGACGTACTACCAGGACTCTGCTCCGGCGGCCCGCCGCATCACCGAGGCCGGCCTGGTTCCCTTCGCCTGGACCTGGCTCACCCTGGACGACCCGGAACGGGAGGCCCAGGTCGTCCTGCAGGCCTTCAGTGACGGCTACCAGGGCTTCGTCTTTGATATGGAGGCCCCCTGCAGACGGAAGTTTGACGCCGCCCGGAAACTGGTCCGGGCCCTGCAGAAGACCAGTGTTAACCCTGGGGCGCTGTTCCTCTGCTCCTTTCCCAACATCTCCGCCCACACGGACCTGCCGTACACGGAGATGCTGGAAATCTGCAAGGGCGGCCTGATGCCGATGGCCTACGGCTCCTTCTTCGCCCCGGGCAACCCCACCCCCTGGGACGTCCAGGCCCGTCGGGTGATAGATGAGTGGACCTACGGTCACTACGAAGAGTGGTGTCTCAAGTGGGGCTTCCGCCCGCCCCTCTACCCTGTCCTGGGCCCCTACCACGACGAGTACGGCCGCGTCCCGATGTTGCCGGAGGAGTTCCGGATCTGGCTGGACCGGGTGGCCGCGAACGGGCCGACCTTCGTCAGTTTCTTCACCGCCCGCGCCATCTCCGACGCGCTGGTTCCCCTGATCCGGGACTTCGCCCCGGCGGAGGGGCCGGTGGAGATGCCCATCCCGGCCAGCGTGTGGATGGCCCCGCTGGAGGGGGCGGTCCTCTACACCGCGCCGGACTTCGCCGCCAGGCGGGTGCGAGCCCTCATCTATCGGGCCACCGCGGAGGGGGTGGCCTGGCGGCGCGGGTCCGACGGCCGCCGCTGGCTCCAGGTCCGTACCGCCGACGGCGCGCTGGGCTGGCTGCCGGAATGGCGGGCCAACGACACCCCCTCCTTTGCGATGACCGACCCTGGCGAGCCCCCGGCCC
>JAGHZG010000260.1 GCA_017743275.1 Chloroflexota bacterium
GACCATGGTCCCCAGCACCTGGGTCTGAGGGATGAGGGAGGGGTCGGTGGAGAAGATGTCCTGATCCAGCACGACCAGGTCGGCCCATTTGCCGGGGGCCAGGGTGCCCAGGCGGCCTTCCCGCCCCGCCGCGTGGGCCGCGCCCCAGGTATAGGCCCGGACGGCCTCCTCTACGGTGATCCGCTGCGCTGGAACCCACCCCTCCGGCCCGCCGTACCCGTCCGGGCGGGAGCGGGTCACTGCTGCGTGGATGCCCAGGAAGGGGTTGGGGTCTTCCACGGGGCAGTCGGAGCCGAAGGCCAGGACGGTTCCAGCATCCAGCAGACTGCGCCAGGCGTAAGCGGTGGCACAGCGGGCGGGGCCCCAGTACCGGTCGGCCATCGGCGCGTCCTGCACGGCGTGGATGGGCTGCATGGAGGCGACCACTCCCAGCGCGGCCAGACGGCCCACGTCGTCGGGGTGGAGCAACTGGACGTGCTCTATGCGGTGGCGCAGGCGCGCCCGGTTCTCCGGCGGCAGGGCCGCCAGAGTGTCCAGGACCAGCCGATTGGCCCGGTCGCCGATGGCGTGGATCGCCAGCGCCAGCCCGCCCCTTGCGGCCCGCCGGACCACCTCCCACAGTTCCTCCGGCGCCATCGTCAGGATGCCCCGGTTTTCGGGCTCGCCGATGTACGGCTCCAGCATCGCCGCCGTGCGGGGCCCCAGCGCGCCGTCGGCGAAGACCTTCAGGCCGCCGATGCGCAGGAAGTCGTCCCCCAGGCCGGAGCGGAGGCGAAGGGCCAGCGCATGCTCCAATCCCTCCAGGGGCAGGTAGAAGACGATGCGCAAGGAGGGCGGGGCCCCGTCCGCCCGAAGGCGCTGGTACGCCTCAAAGGAGACCAGGTCGCCCATGTCGTGGACGGCCGTCAGGCCCAGGCGGGCCAAGTGCTCCAGCGCGGGCGGAAGAATCCGCGCCAGAGCCGCCGCGTCGGGGCGGGGGACGGCGTCCTGGATCAGACGCATCGCCTCCTCCAGGAAAAGGCCGGTGGGGCGGCCCGCGTCGTCCCGGACGATGCGCCCGCCGGACGGGTCGGGGGTCTCGGCGGTAATGCCGGCTCCTTCCATCGCGCGGGTGTTGGCCACCAGCGCGTGCCCGCTTTTGGCCGTCAGGACGACGGGATGATGCGGGGCGACCTCGTCCAGGTCGGCGGCGGTGGGGAACCGGCGGTCGGGCCATTCCTCCTGGTTCCACCCCCGGCCCAGAATCCACTCCCCCGCCGGAGTGACGGCGGCCCGTGCGGCGACCCGTGCCAGCATCTCCTGCCGCGAGGCCGTCCCGGTCAGGTCCACCTGCTGGAGCCCCAGGGCGAACCAGGCCAGGTGGAGATGACTGTCGGTCAGGCCCGGCAGCACCGTCCGTCCCTCCAGGTCCACCACCTCCGTCCCCGGGCCCGCCAGCGCGCGCAACTCGTCCCCGCCCACGGCCTGGATGTGCCCCCCGCAGACCGCCAGCGCGGTGGCCTGAGGGCAGGCCGGGTCCATCGTGTAGATACGACCGTTCAGCAGCAATGTATCAGTACTCATCCTTCCGTCCCAACAAGAACTCGGGTGTCAAATACTCAGGAGGTACCTTCTTCTCCTGAGGAAGGTAAATGGCAACCGGAATCTCCAGGTCGGCCAGATAGCGGCACATCAGGGGCCCTACATCGCGCCAATCCAGACCTCCCAGTCCACATCCCAGGGCCGGCACTGCCAGAGAGCGGATACCCTCGGTTTTGTAGTGCTCCCGGACCCAGCGAAGCCCTTCTTCTATGCCGTTGATGTCCGACCGCTCCCGCCAGTGCCGTTTGGTGGGGAAAAGCAGGAACCAACGGGTTTCATTGGCTTCCGGCAGCGGCCCCTCGGCCAGTTCCTGTTCCAGAGAGGCTTCCCGCTTGTAGAGGTACGGTCTCCCCATCACCAGGATTTTTCGCCGACACACCTCCTGGTATTTGACGTACACATCAGGAAACTGGTACTTCGCGCGAGACGCCATACCCTTGCCCATTACCCCGACCGTGTTCACGCTCACGGTCAGCGTCTGCATTTGGGAAAAGAACATATCCCCATCCACCAAGAACAGCGTATTGGTCACCTTCCACTGCTGTCGCGGACGGAAAAACATCGGGGGTTCTGGAACCACGGGGATCCGTTCCGCCATTGGCCCGAGAATCTCCCGCACCTTCTCCGCGTCTCCCCGATCCGCTACGTAGATGGTCTGAATGTAATCCGGAGGAACTCGCTCCGGGATCAGGCATTCGGACATCATAATCCGTTTGGAACCGTCCTCTTGGGCCCACCATTCCCGCTGAAGGCACTCCCAGATTTCCTTTTCCTGCAATACTCTCAATCCCTCGTCTTTGGGCAGGATAATGGACAAAGGACTGGCTGCATTGCCAATGGAAATGAAAGAAGCAATTTCCAGGATCTGAGGTTTGAGTGCCAGAACAACGATGCCTCTTGCTTTTCTCTCGCTGACCACCCGATAGAGCATCGCGTTTCGCGGTTGAAAGTACAGGTTGGCAAAATGCCAGAGGCTTCTTCCGTCAGGAGATGTCCTCTGCTGGCGACTCTCCACGATGCTGGCGTCGTCAATCGGGGTAAATGGAATCCCCCGCCTCTGAACTTCAGCATGGGAAAGGATACCCTCTTGCAAAATGCTCCGGAGGTTCTCAATTGGAGAGATGTAGTACAAATTTCGGATCTCTCGTCCTTTCGCCATTTTCGTGCCTTTCTCGTTTTTACACATCCCCTGTCTGGTGTATAATTATACTCACCTTCCCCTGGAGGAGAAATCGCCATGCGCCTGCTCATCCGCCAGGTCACCGCCATCCCGCTGGACGGGAAGCATGACCTGCTTCCCGATGTGGACATCGCCATAGAGGGCGGGCGAATCCGGGCCGTCGGGTCTGCCCCGCCGGATTTCGTCCCCGACCGGACCATAGACGGCCGGGAATACCTGGCCCTGCCGGCCTTCTTCAACGCCCATACCCACGCGGCGATGACCCTGGAGCGGGGCTGGGCGGAGGACCTGCCCTTTGACCGCTGGCTGAACGAGAAAATCTGGGTGGCCGAATCGGCGCTGGAGGAAGAGGACGTCTACTGGGGCGCGGCGCTGGCCTGCTGCGAGATGATCCGCTGCGGGATTGTGGGCTTCGCCGACCACTACTTCTGGATGCATCAGGTGGCCCGGGCGGCCGCCGAGGCGGGGATGAAGGCCCATCTGGCCTGGTGCCAGTTCGGCATCGGCGCCGAACACGAGGTCGGCGGCGCCACGCTGGAGGATACCATCGCCTTCATCCGGGAGTGGCACGGCGCGGCCGACGGCCGCATCCGCTGCGCGCTGGGGCCCCATTCCCCGTACATGTGCCCGCCGGAGTTCCTGCGGCGCGTCGTGGAGGAGGCGGAGCGGCTGGGAGTGGGGATTCACCTGCACGTGGCCGAGTCGGAGGAACAGGTCCTGAATTCGCTGAAGGCCCACGGCCGGACCCCCGTGGCCCATCTGGCTCACCTGGGCGTCTTTGACCATCCCACCATCGCCGCCCACTGCATCGCCGTCACCGATGAGGACCTGCGCATCCTGGCGGAGAGGGGCGTCTGGGTGGCCCACACGCCCAAGACCTATATGAAACTGGCCATGGGCATGGCCCCGCTGGACCGGTTCCTGGCGGCGGGGGTGCGGGTAGCCCTGGGGACGGACGGGCCCGCGTCCAACAACGACCTGAACATGTTAGAGGTCCTGCGCATTGCGGGGTTGGTGCACAAAAACCGGGTCGGCGACCCGGCGGCGTTCCCGCACGACCTGCTCCTGCGGCTGGCGACGCAGGAGGCGGCCCGCGCGCTGGGGTTTGCGGATAATGTAGGGGCAACCCTTGCGGTTGCCCC
>JAGHZG010000261.1 GCA_017743275.1 Chloroflexota bacterium
TGAACCTCAATGGGCTCTGGGAGTACTGGATTACGGACCGGACCGGGGAGCAGAAGCGGCAGGAGGGGGAAATTCTGGTCCCCTTCCCCATTGAGTCGGCCCTCTCCGGCGTGAAACGTCCCCTGTGGCCGGACGAATTCCTCTGGTACCGGCGGACGTTCTCCATTCCGGCGGCCTGGCGCGGGCGGCGCGTCCTGCTCCACTTCGGCGCGGTGGATTGGGAGGCGGTCATCTGGGTAAACGGGCGGGAAGTGGGACGGCACGTCGGTGGGTATCTCCCCTTCTGGCTGGACATCACCGACGCGCTGCAGGACGGGGAGAACGTCCTGACCGTGCGCGTCTGGGACCCGACCGATACGCACTGGCAGCAGCGGGGCAAACAGGTGCTGAAGCCCCGGTCCACCTGGTACACCGCCGTCTCCGGCATCTGGCAGACGGTATGGCTGGAGCCCGTCCCGCAGACCTACATCGCCGGGCTGAAAATCACGCCGGACGTGGACGGGGAGGCGGTACGGGTGCGGGTCTCCCTGGCGGGCGCCCATCCCGACAAAGTCCGGGTACATCTGCAGGCCTGGGACGGCGGGACGCCCGTCGCCGAAGCGGAAGGGTATGCCAGGGCGGACATCGTGCTGCCGGTCCCCCGTCCCCAACTCTGGAGCCCCGATTCGCCTCACCTCTACGATCTGGAAGTAACGGCGGGCGAGGACCGGGTGGGCAGTTACTTCGGGATGCGCAAATTCAGCGTGGGGGGCGGGTATCTCTGCCTGAACGGCGCGCCCCTCTTCCAGTTCGGCCCGCTGGACCAGGGCTACTGGCCCGACGGGCTCTACACGCCCCCCACCGACGAGGCCCTGCAGTGGGACGTCCAGTTGATCAAGCGACTGGGCTTCAACATGGTGCGCAAGCACGTCAAAGTGGAACCGGCGCGGTACTACTATTACTGCGACCGCGCCGGGCTGATTGTCTGGCAGGACATGCCCAACGGCGGGAAACCGGTCGGGGACGTGACCTCGGTCATCGCCACCCTGGTCGGCCTGCGGCAGCGGGACCGGAGTTACCGCTACGCCGGCCGCGCGGACCCGGCCTCGCGGGAGGACTTCCGCCGGGAGTTGCGGGAGATGGTGGACGCCCTCTATAACTTCCCCTGCATCGGGATGTGGGTGGTCTTCAACGAGGGCTGGGGGCAGTTTGACGCGGCGGAGATCGCCGCCTGGCTCAAGGCATACGACCCGACCCGTCCCGTAGACCACGCCAGCGGCTGGTTTGACCAGGGCGGCGGGGACTGTAAGAGTCTGCACGTCTACTCCAAGAGGTTGCCCATCATCCGACCGGAGGAGCACCGCGCGGCCGTTCTCTCCGAGTTCGGCGGCTACAGCCTGAAGGTGGACGGTCACCTCTGGAACCCGGCGGCGGAATTCGGCTACCGGAAGTTCCGCACCCCCGAGGCCCTGACGGACGCCTACATCGCCCTGCTGGAGGACGAACTGCGCCCGCTGATAGAGGCCGGCCTCTCCGCTGCGGTCTACACCCAGTTGACGGACGTGGAGATTGAGGTCAACGGGTACGTCACGTACGACCGGGCGGTGGAGAAAATGGACCTGGAGCGGGTAGCGGCGGCGCACCGGAGGCTGCTGAGAGAATGCACCGCAGAGGCGCAGAGGGCGCGGAGGTGAAGGGGCAAGAGGCAAGAAGCAAGAAGCAAGATGCAAGATGCAAGATGCAAGGATGCAGGGATGAGGTGAACCTATGGAACCCCTGTCCCCTCAAAACGTGCGGATCACCGGCGGTTTCTGGGGCCGCTGGCTGGGGGTAAACCGGCGGCGGGCCATTTTCCACCAGTGGGACCAACTGGAGGCCAGCGGGTGCATAGACAATTTCCGCATCGCCGCGGGCGAGAAGGAGGGCTTCCGCCAGGGGTGGTTCTTCGCCGATTCGGACGCCTATAAGTGGCTGGACGCCGCGTCCCGCATCCTTCTCCACGACCCCGACCCGGCGCTGGCCTGGCGGGTGGATTCCTTCCTCGCGCTCCTTCGGCGCGCTCAGATGCCCGATGGCTACCTCTACACCTACAACCAGATTCACTTCCCCGGCACCCGCTGGGTCAACCTGCAGATTGAGCACGAACTCTACTGCCACGGCCACATGATAGAGGCGGGGGTCTCCCACTACCAGGCGACAGGCCGGACCAACGGCCTGGAACTGGCCCGCCGCTCGCCGACCTGCTGGTGCGGGACTTTCTGGGCGCGAGGCCGGAGGGAACCGACGGGCACGAAGAGGTGGAAATCGCGCTGCTCCGGCTGTACGAAGTGACCGGTCACAGGCCGTACCTGGACCTGGCGCGCCAGTTCGTGGAGAACCGGGGGCGGATTCCCCACTTCTGGCTCTCCGTCCTGCGCCAGAACGCCAGCATGCAGGCGCGGCGGCGCGCGGTGGAGCGGCAGCGCGCGGCGTACCAGGCCGCCCATCCCGAGTACACCCAGCCGCCGTTGCCGCCGGAGAACTTCGCCCCCAGGCCCCCCTTCTCCCGTCTCCGCTGGTACCTGGGCGCACTGACCGGGAAGTACTTCCAGCAACACGCCCCCATCCGCCAGCAGCGCGTGCCGGTGGGGCACGCCGTCCGCTTCGGGTATCTGATGACCGCCGCGGCGATGCTGTGTCGCCTGGGGGCCGACGGCGGCCTGCCGACCGCGATGGAGGCGGCGTGGGAGCACATGGTCACCCAACGGATGTACGTGACCGGTGGCCTGGGTGCCCTGCCCGACCTGGAGGGGTTCGGGCGGGACTACGAACTGCACCCCGAGTACGCCTACGCCGAGACCTGCGCCGCGCTGGCTTCCCTGTTCTGGAACTGGCAGATGACACTCATCACGGGCGAGGCCCGCTACGCCGACCTCCTGGAGTGGCAACTCTACAACGCGGCGCTGGCGGGCATGGGCCTGAACGGCGACGCGTACCTCTACAACAACCCGCTCCTCTGCCGGGGCGGGGTGGAGCGGCGGGCGTGGTACGCGGTCCCCTGCTGTCCGTCCAACCTCTCGCGGACGCTGGCCTGGCTGGGCCAGTACATCTGTAGCCGGGACGCCGACACCGTCTGGGTCCACCAGTACATCTCCGGCCGTGTGGACCTGGGGGACGGGTGGGTGCTGGATGTGGAGTCGGGCCTGCCGTGGCAGGGCCAGGTCCGCATCCGGCTGGAGGGGAATGGGCCGGACCGGAGGGCGCTCTGTCTGCGGGTTCCGTCGTGGGCTGGCGCCACCGCGCTGCGCGTCAACGGTGCGGAGGTCCCCGCAGATGCCCTACCCCCGGCGGCATCCGCTCCGCCGACGGCCTGTGGCTACGACCCCGGCCGGGCGCGTTCCGTCCGTATAGACCGACGCTGGGCTCCCGGCGACGAACTGACGGTGGAATTCTCCCAGCCCATCCGCCTGCTCCGCCAGGACCGGCGCCTGCCCGGATGTGGTGGACGGGTTGCGGTGGCGCGGGGGCCCCTGGTCTACTGCCTGGAAAGCGTGGACAACCCGGGAGTGGACCTCTTCAACGTGGAGGTTGTGCCGGAGTCCCTGGAGACTGTCCACGACGCGGAGGAACTGGGCGGAATGGTGATGCTGCGGGGGATGAGCGTCCGGGGCGAGCGCCTGACGTTTATCCCCTACATGCTCTGGGCCAACCGGGGCCCCTCGCAGATGACGGTGTTTGTGGGGGGATAGTTGCGGCGGCGGCCTCCGGCCGCCGCCCCGCTGCCCTCCCATTTGACGGCCCGCTTTTTTATGTTATACTCCCCAATGGTATGGTGCGAATGTCGGTCATCCGGGTCCCGCTTCTTTCCGTCTGCGCGCCCCTACGCCCCCGGGTAACTACCTACCACCCTCTGTTGCGTTGATCGTCAGGCGCGGGGGCCATCCA
>JAGHZG010000262.1 GCA_017743275.1 Chloroflexota bacterium
AGATGTGTATAAGAGACAGCCATAATCCAGAGATACAGGTCGGCCTCGGTGCGGCCCGGGAAGTGCTTCAGGATGTCCTGCTCCCGGATGATGCGCACCAGCGGCATATAGATGTTGTCGTACCAGTCGCAGACCGCTTCCTCTTCCGGGATGAAGCGCCCCTGCTCCAGGCCCATGAAGTAGCGGTGGACGGCAATGTGTTCCAGCAGACGCTCGTAGCCGCCGCCGATGGTGAACCGGATGTCCTGCTCGGGCCGCAGTTCATCCAGACGGGTGCGCTCCAGGAAGTCGGCGTACTCGCCCAGGACCTCCAGGTCGTCGGCGTCCACCGTGGCCTCCACCGGCACGCGCGTGCGGGCCTCTATGACCTCCGCCTCAATGAACTCCTGCCCCCGGTCACGGGCGACGGAGACGCGATGGTTGCCGTCCAGCACGAAATAGGCGTCGCCGACTTTGTAGAGTTTCACCGGCGGCAGGCTGACGTCGTCGTAGAACGCCCGGCTGATGGAGCGCCAACGGTGAATCGTATGGGACTGGATGGGCAGGAAGGCGCGGTCAAAATCCCGGTACCGGTCCACGCTGCCCACAATCTGGTCCAGCGGCACCGTCTGGATGCCCCGATAGACCTGCCCGCTCAGGTGCAGGTGGTCTTTGACATCCTGCCAGGAGAGCAGGCGGTTCGGGCGCCCACTCATCGCCGCCCAGACGTCCCGCAGAAAGGCCCGGAAGCGGGCCTCCTGGAAGTCCAGCAGGGTCTCCATGTCGCTCATATCTGTGCCTTGCGGTGCAGGATGAATCCTGCGCTACAATTCCAGAACAGCAAACGGGTAGACATTGACCACCATCGTCTCTCCGTAGCGGGTGCGGGTGGTCTGGGGTTTGTAGACGTGTTTGTGGCCGTGGAGCAGGTAGCGCGGGCGGAAGCGCTCCATCAGCCACCGAAAGACGGCAAACCCCCGGTGCGGCAGGTCTACGTCGTTATGGATACCCAGGGGCGGTGCATGGGTCACCAGAATGTCCAGATACCGCCCGTACCGCATCCGATTGAGCAAGAGCGCCGGGAGCAGGCGGACGACTTTCCAGCGCATTTCCCCCTCGCTGTACTGAAACGGGGCGTTGGGCCGGTAGCGGAGCGCGCCCTCCAGCCCCGCCAGCAGGAGCGGCCCCACCCGCGCGGTGCGCCCGTCCAGATTGACCCAGCCGCGCGGCTCCTTCAGCCACACCCCCTGGCCCAGGTCTTCCGGCAGGTCGTGGTTGCCGTGGACGTAGAAGGCGGGGACGTTCAGCATCGTGACCACGTATTCCAGGTAGGAATAGGGCAGGTCGCCGCAGGAGAGGAGCAGGTCCACATCCCCGAACCGCTCCCGAACGTCGGCGCTGTAGATGGAGTCCACCACCTGGTCGCTGAGGGCCAGAATTCTCATTATTTCCCTCACACAAAGGCACAAAGACACAAAGGATTCCAGGATTTCTTGGACCGGGCCAAGAACATCCGCGTTCATCCGCGCTCGTCCGCGTCCCCTCTATAAAAAGCCAGCCTCCGGTCTGGAGGCTGGCTGGTGCATCCTCTGGGTTGGGGCCGGCCCAGCGCGCCTGACCAGACCGTCAGGTCTGGCTATCAGGGGCCGGCGGGCTGGGCAGGCGAATGGTATTCATCGGGCTTTCTCCGGAAAGGATGATGCACCGCTTTGATAAGAGACCTCGCTTACCTTTTACCGCTTCCTTGTACCTGATCCTGGAGGACTGCCAATTAGTATACGATGAAAATGGGATATTGTCAACACGAACTTTTCCGGGGACGTGTCTTAAAATCATCGGGCAACCTTGCTGCGGGATGCTGTTTTGCCTTCGCCTTTCAGGATGCCACTCCGCTTCGCCCTCCGGCTGACCACGAACCTACCCCCACCGGTCGCAGGGTGTACTATTCAGGCTTCCTCACCCCACCCCCGCCGCCTGCGGCGGGCGGCGAAGCCGCTGGGGGAGGGGTGAGGCTGAACAGTTACCCGCAGGGTTAAAAAGATGCCCGCCGTCCGTGGTCTGTGGTCCGCCGTCCGTTGTCCGTGGTCCGCCGTCCGTCGTCCGTTGTCCGTGGTCCGCCGTCCGTCGTCCGTGGTCCACCGTCCGTCGTCCGTGGTCTGTGGTCCGCCGTCCGTCGTCTGGGGTCCGTCGTCTATCGTCGGTCTTCCGCGGTCCGGACGGGCAACCGGAAGAGGCGGGCCGCGTTCTCCGCTGCGACGCGCGCCACCTCCTCTGTGGACATCCCCCGCGCCCGCGCCACCGCTCCGGCGACGTACCAGACGTAGGCCGGTTCGTTGCGGCGGCCCCGATACGGCTCCGGCGTGAGGTACGGGCAATCCGTCTCTATGAGCAGACGGTCCAGGGGGACCCGCGCGGCCACCGTCCGCAGCCGATGGGCGTTGGGAAACGTAACCGGTCCGGAGATGCCGATGGAGAACCCCAGTGCCAGCACATCCTTCAATCGCTCCGGCCCGCCGGAGTAAGAGTGCATAACGCCGCCACCCGTCCACCCCCGCAGGATGGCCAGGGTGTCCTCCAGTGCATCCCGACAGTGGATGACCACCGGCAATTTCAACTCCGCCGCCAGCGCCAACTGGTCGGCGAAGGCCTGCCGCTGGACCGGGCGAGGAGAGAGATCGCGGTAGTAATCCAGCCCGATTTCGCCGATGGCCACCACCTTGGGGTGGCGGGCCAGGGCGCGCAGTTCCTCCAGCCCAGATGGCGTCAGGGTGCGGGCATCGTGGGGATGAACACCTACGGCGGCGTAGATGAAGTCGTACTGTTCGGCCAGCGCGACCGAGGCGCGACTGGATTCCAGGTCGGCCCCCACGTTCAGAATGGCGACCATCCCCACCGCCCGCGCCCGCGCAATCACCGCCTCGCGGTCGGGGTCAAACTCCGGAAAGTCCAGATGAGCGTGCGAATCCACCAGCATTTTCTACACCAAACCACAAAAGATGACCCTACTCGCCGACCGGTGAGTGTGGGATAGCCGTGTACGCCCCAAAGCCAGAAATTCTTGCAGCAGACTCCTTTGTCTCCACTGCTTCAGAGTTTACTTCAAGGTGCAAAAGTCGTGTCTGTGATTTTGTGTATTGGTGTCTTCGTGGTTTCCTTTCAACAACCGCTGGACGGTGGTCAGAATGTCTTCTATCCGCAGGGGGCGGGAGAGCCAGGCTGCGACGCGGGCCCGCAACGGGGCCAGCGCGCGGGCGTCGTAGGCTCCCACGATCAGCACCACCGGGACATCCTCCTCCAGAAAGTTCAGCAACTGGCCGATGCCGCGCCGGTCGGCGCGGGGATCGCCCTGGACGTCCAGCAGGACCAGCGCGGGGTGCACCCGGCTGGTCGCCAGGGCCGTCAGCGCCACCTCCAGCGACGGCAGCGCGACCACATTGTAGCCCGTTTCCTGGAGTTCCGCCAGGAGGAGGGCGCGGGTATGCCCGTCGGCCGCGATCAGCAGAAGTTCGGGTTCGCTCATCGCGTATCGCTTATCGCGTATCGCGTATCGCTTATCGCTTATCGCTTATCGCTTATCGCTTATCGCTTATCGCTTATCGCTGGTAGTTCAGTTTCGCGCGAAACGGGCCAGTTGTCAAACAAGTCATGAGTCCACTGCAAAAACTAATCGCAGAGAACGCAGAGAGCGCAGAGATTTTCTTTAATATTAATATTGCTCTGCGTACTCTGCGTACTCTGCGATCTCTGCGATAAAGAACCCTTTTTGCAGTGGAGTCAGAGATTTTTTAAATTTGAGTCCACTGCAAAAAGGGTAAGGGGTCTGATCTGAGCGTCTTCGGGCAAACGGGTGAATCCTGGTATAATTCCAGAAAACCCTACCGGAGGAGAACGGAA
>JAGHZG010000263.1 GCA_017743275.1 Chloroflexota bacterium
CTGTCTATATCACCAGTGTCAGGAGAACGGCCAGCAGCAGGAGACCTGCGGCCAGCAGGACCCACCCCCGGTTCTCCTCCAGCGCCCGCTCCCACTCCCGACCCGGAGGCACCCAGACTGCCAGCGCGTCGGAGAAAGAGGTGTCGGTCAGCATCTGCCGGAACACCTCCACGGTGGGGGGACGGTCGTCGGGGTGCATGGCCATGGCGGCCAGAATGGCCCGCTCGGTCGTCGGGGAGATGCGCGGGTTCAGCGCCCGGGGCGGCGCCAGCGACTCCGGCCGCAGGAACCGCTCCCGGGCGTCGGCGGGAGGGTGACCGGTCAGCAGATGATAGAGGGTCGCTCCGAGGGCATAAACGTCGGACCGGGGGTCGGTATGTCCGGTATCCCCCCCGTACTGCTCCAGCGGGGTATACGCAATCGTCCCCCGCCCCTGGAGGACGGTGATGGTCCGGGTGTCGTCGGGGGTCAGCAACTTCACCAGCCCGAAGTCCACCAGTTTGATCAATCCCCCGGCCGTCTCTTTGATGTTGGACGGCTTGATGTCCCGGTGAAGGATAGGGGGGTCCTGGCTGTGGAGGTAAGAGAGGGCATCGCATAACTGCATCGCCCACCCCAGCACCCGCGCTTCCTCCAGCATCTGGCCCGCGCGCAGCGTCTCCTCCAGAACCTGTCGGAGGTCTGGCCCGGCGACGTAGTCCATCACCAGATACTCTCGCCCCTCCTCGGTGAAGTAATCGGAGACTTTGGGCAGGTTGGGATGGTCCAGCCGGGCCAGGATGCTGGCCTCGCGGTAGAACTGTTGCTGGGCCTGGGCCCGCAGTGCGGGGGGAAGGTCGGGGTCCGTGAAAATCTCCTTGATCGCGCAGACGCGGCCCTCCAGCCGCAGGTCGGCGGCGCGATAGACTGCCCCCATCCCCCCCTGACCGATGCGGGCGAGAATGCGGTAGCGCCTATGCAGGACGGTACCGGGAACCAGCAGTCGCGGCACGCCTCTTCTCCTCCGGTGGATATGATAAACCAGAACGGGTTTCTGTCAAGCCGCAGGCGTATCTTTTGCCCCTCCCCGGTGTTATCCTTCTATGAGGCCATCATTTCCAACTGTAGCGCAGGATTTATCCTGCATCAGACAGGATGAATCCTGTGCTACAGGCCTGGACGGTTTTTCATCATCCCCTGCATCGGAGGAGGTATCATGAGCACGCAATCCATCGCTGTTGTGACCGATAGCACCGCCTATCTGCCCCCGGACGTGCAGGAACGGTTGGTCATTCCCGTGATTCCCCTCAACGTCCTCTGGGGGGAAGAAGTCCTGAAGGACGGAGTGGATATTGACCCGCCCACCTTTTACCGACGCCTCCAGACGGCCAAAGTGATGCCCACCACCTCCCAGCCGTCGGCGGGGGAATTCGTGGAGTTCTTCCGCCGGGTGGCGGAGGAGAAAGGGACGAACACCATCGTGGGGGCTTTCATCTCCTCCCAATTGAGCGGGACCATCGCCTCTGCAGAGGCTGCAAAGGAACTGCTCCCCGAACTCCGCATTGAGATCATAGACTCCCGTTCCACGTCCATGGGGCTGGGCTTTCAAGTCATGGCCGCTGCGGAGGCCGCCCAGGCGGGGGCCTCTGTAGAAGAGGTCGTGGCCGCTGCCGCCCGGGTGCGGGAACGTATGCACATCTTCTTCATGGTGGACACCCTGGAATTCCTCCACAGAGGTGGGCGCATCGGAGGGGGAAAACGGTTCCTGGGGACGGCCCTGCAGATCAAACCGATCCTGGGACTGGACGGGGTGATTGAGGGCGTGGAGCAGGTGCGGACGAAGAAAAAGGCGCTGGCCCGGATGCTGGAACTGATGCGGGAACGGGCCGGAAACTCTTCCGTCTTCCGGGCCGCCGTCGTCCATGCCAACGCGCTGGAGGACGCCCGGTCACTGGCAGAGGATGTGAGCGCCCAACTGGGACCGGAAGAACTCTATCTGGCGGAGGTTAGCCCGGTGATCGGCACACATACGGGACCGGGGACGCTGGGGATTTGTATTGTCACCCGGTAGGGCCTGGACGCCGCACGGGCTTCCCTCAGCAGGCGCCCCCTCTCCTCCAGGGGCGCCTGCTTTTTGTTAAAAAACCACAAAGGACACGAAGGGCACAAAGGATACAGAATGTTTTTCTCCTTGTCTACTTGTATCCCTTGTATCCTTGTATCTATCCTTGTATCCTTGCATCCCTCCACCTGACTTTTCCTTCAGCCCAAAATCGGTTATACTTTCCCCCACATCCAACTTTCGTGTCTTTCGCGCCTTTCGCGCCTTTCGTGAATTTCGTGCCTGAGGAGACTATCGTGCCGCTTACCTACACCGTCTTTGACCTGGACGAAACCCTCTACCCAACCAGTGCCGGGCTGATGCAGGACGTGGCCCGGCGGATCACCCGGTGGCTTGAGCATCATCTGGGCATGGACCCCGAGGAGGCCTCCCGCCTGCGGGAGGTCTATATCCACCGCTACGGGACCACCCTGGGGGGTCTGCTGGCCGAACGCGCCAGGGAGGTGGACGTGGAGGACTACCTGGCCTTCGTCCACGACGTCCCGGTGGAGGCCTACCTCCGGCCCGACCCGGCCCTGCGGGCCATGCTGACGGCGATTCCCCTTCGCCGCGTCGTCTTCACCAACTCCACTGCGGAGCACGCCGCGCGGGTGCTGAATGCCCTGGGCATCGCCGACCTCTTTGAGCGCGTTGTGGACATCCGCGCCCTGAACTTCATCCACAAGCCCCGCCGGGAGGCCTACGAGCGCCTGCTGACCCTGCTGGACACGCCGGGCCCGGCCTGCATCCTGATAGACGACCGGGCCGTCAACCTGCAACCCGCCAAACAACTCGGGATGACGACGGTTCTGGTGAACGGTCAACCCCAGGACGGGGTGGACTTTGTGGTATCCAGCGTGCTGGAGGTCGGCCCGCTGGTGCATGCCCTGCTGAAACCATTCAGTACGGACGAGCGCGGATAGAGGGGAAACGAGCAACTACCTGCCAGGTAGCCTCCGGGCAGGCGCCATTCAGGACGCAGCAAAGATATACCCCTGTAGCGCAGGCTGACAGCCTGCGCTACATTACCTGCAAACCGATTCGGGTAATAGTTACGGAAACGAGCCAGGCACTTCTGGAAGTGCCAGGCACGTTGGTCTCTTTGTGGGAGGAACATAGGAGGTGCCTTGAACCCACGGCTGAACGAACTGCAGAGACGTCTGGCAGGTGCCGGGGTGGACGCCGCCGTGCTGGTCCATCCCCGCGACATCCTGTACTACGCCGGGACGGCCCGCCCGGCGACCCTGGTGGTCGGTCCTCAAGAGGCCGTTTTGCTGGTCCGCCGAGGGCTGGACCTGGCCCGTCGGGAGGCCACCCTGGAGCGGGTGGAACCGGGGAGCGGTTGGGACGCCGTGGCCGCCGTCCTGGCGGCCCAGGGCCTGGTCCGGGGCACCCTGGGCGCCGACCTGGACGTCATGCCGGCCCAACTGTACCGGCGGATGCGGGAGGCCCTGCCTGTATGGGAAGTGGAGGACATCAGCCCCCTGGTCCTGGCCCAGCGGATGATCAAGGACCCCGAGGAAATCCGGGCCACGGAGCGGGCAGCGGCCGTCGCCGATGCCGGACAGGCATCCCTGCCCCCCATCCTCCGCCCGGGCCTGAGCGAACTGGAACTGGCGGCGGAGGTGGAGGCCGCGCTGCGGCGGGCCGGGCACGAAGGCTACCAGCCCCTCCGCTACCCCGGAGCGCGCGGAGGCGGCGTCCTGCTGATGAGCGGGGAGAACCTGACCGTCCGCGGCGGCCACGGCCTGGTCATCACCGGCGCCGGCCTGAGCCCGGGCACCCCCTACGGCCCCTCCCGACGGGC
>JAGHZG010000264.1 GCA_017743275.1 Chloroflexota bacterium
GTCAGATGTGTATAAGAGACAGCGATATACGCCCCGGTCACCAGCAGGACGAAGTAGGTGTTCTCGGCGTGCCCGGCCAGCATCTGGCAGCCCAGCCCCAGCGCCCCCAGAAGAGCCCAGGGGAGACGGGCCGGCCGGCCGCCCAACGCGGGCCGCTGCTGGACCACCCGCTCCACCATCGCCAGGATGAAGGGAAGCCAGGACGCCCCGGCGACAATCATCGGGTGGACCACCGAGACCACCATAAAGCCGCTGAACTGGTAGGTGATCCCGGCGATGAAACTTCCCAGCCGTCCGGCGCCCAGGGTGCGGGCGAAGAGATACATCCACACCCCGGCCAGCCCCAGTTGCAGCCAGGTGAAGACCCCGTACGCGCGCCAGAGGGGGAGGAGGTAGAAGACGATGCTCAGCGGGTAGAGGCCGGAGTGCTGACCGTTGGCCAGGAACGGATGCCCGGCGAAGATGTACGGGTCCCAGAGGGGAAGTTCCCGGTTGTGGAGGGCCTGGAGCAATAGCCGCTTCCAGACGTAGTTCTCCAGGATGAGATCGGCCAGGAGCGGGTTCTGGGGGACCGTCACGCCCAGGTCCGTCGCGGCGGACCGGAACGGCTCAAAAAGGAACAGCGCGTCGGCGGGGATGAGGGTTTTGGGGCCGAAGACCACCGGCGCGAAGAGCAACAGGGGAAGGAGCATCAGCAGGAGGACAGAGAGAGAGCCAGAGAAAGAAAACCCGCGTTTTTCCGTATTCATCCGCATCCCTTATTCACCGCAAAGGGTGCAAAGGGCGCAAAGAACGCAAAGAAATCAGCCGTTTCTTTGCGCTCTTTGCGCTCTCTGCGGTTTAACCTGCCGGTAACGCCAGCAGACCTCCCAGACCCGCAGGGCGGCCTCTATCTGCACCCGCAGGCTCATTTTGGAGCGTCCCTTCCGCCGCTCCCCAAAGCGGATAGGGACCTCCAGGATTCGGTACCCCATTCGCTCGCAAATGTAGGCCGTCTCCACCTGGAAGATGTAGCCCTGGGAGCGGACCCGGCTCAGGTCCATTCCCTCCAGCGTCTCCCGCCTCCAGGCGCGGAAGCCGCCGGTGACATCCCGGATCCGGAGTCCCAGAATCGTACGAGCATAGAAGTTGGCCCAGGCGGAGAGCAGTTTACGCTCTACGCCCCACTCCTCTGCCGTACCGCCGCCGGGGATGTAGCGGGAACCGATGACCAGGTCGTGGTCGGGGATATGGGCCAGGAGACGGGGGACATCGGCGGGATTGTGGGAGAAATCGCAATCCATCTGGACGACGACGTCGGCGCCATCCGCCAGAGCCCGCCGGAACCCCTCCACGTACGCCCGTCCCAGCCCGCGCGGGCCGGTGCGGTGGAAGACGGCGACCCGACCGGGGTGTTCGGCAGCCAGACGGTCGGCGATTTCCCCCGTGCCGTCGGGGGAGGCATCATCCACGACCAGAATACCCAGGTCGGGAATCCCCAACCCCAACAGGGCCTCCACCATCGGGCCGATGTTTTCGGCTTCATTATAGGTCGGAAGAACGACGGTGGTTTGCATCTATCCACCTGATACCTTTACAGCGGCGGCTTTGCTCCGTCGCGAAGACAATCCCAACGCCAAGGGGATGGGTCTGTAAGGAAATTGGGGCGGGTAGCGAAGCCGCCCGCCCCAAATGGAGAAGTATTCCTACGTCGAGGACCTTCAGTCCATAGGACGCAGAGACCGGTAGATGGCTTCTCTCAGTTTCCCGGTACTGGGATATGAATGGCCTGCGGCCAGGACTCCTATTCGGACAGCGAGGCGGGGAACGGAGGACTTCTCTCCCCCTCGCATCGCCTCCCAGTCCTCCCGGGGATAAAAGAGCGCCAGAGCCTCCTGCAGGCGATGGGTCAGCCGCTCCTGCACCCGCCTGGCCTGCTCCGGTCCGGTGATCGCGAGGAACAGCGCGTCATCCAGTTGCCCGACGAAGGTGTCCTTCCCGCCCTCCTCTTCGGCAACGTGGCGGACCATCAGCGCGATGGCTCTTAGGACGTCGTCCCGGGCCACAAAGCCGTAGGCGTCGGCGAAGGCATCCAGTTCATCCAGCGCCACAGCCGTCACGACCCAGTCCTTCTCGCCCAGCAACTGGTTGAGCCGATCCTCCACCAGGCTGGCATAGGGGAGTTGCGTAATCGGATGCATAACTGATTGCATCTGGGCCCGGCGGAGGATGTTCCGCACGCGCAGGCGGAGTTCCTGGATGTCAAAGGGTTTCGTGACGTAATCCACAGCCCCCAGTTCCAGACCGGCCAGCCGGTCAATCCGTTCCCGCTTTTCGGTCAGGAAAAGAATAGGTACCTGGGCGGTGCGGCGATGGCTGCGCAACTGACGGCAGATTTCATAGCCGTCCATATCCGGCAGGCGAATGTCCAGAATGATCAGGTCGGGCAGGGTATGCTGGACGAAAGTCAGGGCCTCTTTGCCCCAACCGCATACGTTCACTTCGTACCCCTGAATCTGGAAGTACGAGGCCAGCATTTCGGCGGTGTGCGGTTCGTCTTCTACGATGAGAATTTGCTGCGGCATGGCCTGCCCCCAGTTTGATCAACCGATGGGTTCTTTATAAATGGCGTATGTGCAGACTTTGCCTCCTGCCGCCACACAGTCAATTTCATCTATCCGGAATTTCTTGCCCCCGCTGACCCAGTGGAGACCTTCTTCAATGACGCCCATTCCGGCGAAGCAGATCGGGCGGTCGGAATGGCGGCCCCAGCAAACCGGACAGGGTTCCATCGTGTAGGTGTAGTACTCTCCCTTGTCCTCAACCTTACTGACCTGGTCGCTGAACTGGGTGAAAATCTGGGCCAGGGCGGGGAGCCCGACTTTTAACTTGGCGCCCAGGGGAAGGGCACGGAAGGCCAGGTCACCCATGCCGACCAGGGGGCCGAAGCCCGGGAGCCCCAGGGTGAAAGCCGCGCGTCCGGCCCGCAGTTCCAGTCCCCGGCTGCCGCGCGGGCCATACATCTCCTCCAGCGCCATATTCAGCGCCGAGAAGTCGGCAAAATCAAACTCTTTGTCAAAGTTATCCGGGGGGTAATTGTCAATCAGGTGGGAAAGACCAGCCAGGTTCAGGATGGCGTTGAGGCCGTTCTTGCCCATCACTTCTTCAATGGCCATAATGTAGATGCGGGCCAGTTTATTGGGGTAGTAGTAGCCGCTGAGTGGGATCCGTCTCACGTTGCGCCTCCTTCCCTGGCCTACAGAATGTCGGCCAGTTCTTCCGCCGCGCGCCGCATTTCCAGGAAGACCAGACCCAGTTTGGCGCCCGAGCGGGCCATCACGGTGAGGACTGCATCCTCACCAACAGCCGTCAGGATGACATATCCTCGCTCTCCTTTGACATAGACCTCGTCCAGGCCTCCCCGGCCCAGTTCGCTGGCGATGCGCTCGCCCAGGGAGAGCATGGCCGCCGACATCGCCGCGACCCGGTCCTCCTCCACACCGGCGGGCAGGGCAGAGGCAATGGCCAGACCGTCCACGCTGACGAGGGCGGAAGCCTCAATATCGGGGGTGCTCATCTGGAGATTGCGCAGATGTTCTACGATGCGGTCGGTACGGGTTCTCTCTGCCATCCTTTTGCTCCTTGAGATGGGGGTTGAAAAACTGTTGTCAAATTACCACGAAATTCATTCATTGTCAAGTGGATAGTTCGGGGGTGTGTCCCAAAATCGCGACCTGTGCAATTCTCTGCCCCTTCTGAATTGCGACCCGTGCGGTGGGATGGAATTCACCGCAAAGAACGCAAAGGGCGCAAAGATTTTCTATCTCTCTGCGTAATTACCTACCACAAAGGACACAAAGTACTCACAAAGGACACAAAGGGATAAAATATCGTCCTTTGTGC
>JAGHZG010000265.1 GCA_017743275.1 Chloroflexota bacterium
TCTCCGAGGTCAACCATACCCCGGAGTTCCACGGCGCGATGCAGGTGGTGGACGCAGACATCGCCGGAAAGATGGCGGACTACGTGATCCAACTGGCTGCGAGAAACACCTGTAGAGCCGTAGCAGGCTGACAGCCTGCGCTACGTGGATGAAGGTGCATCTGTGGCGTAGGCCGCCAGGCCTGCGTAGCAGGCTGATAGCCTGCGGTACGTGGATGAAATTCCATATCGGAGGAGCGTATGCTGAACGTCTCCATCGTTGGGGCCTCCGGGTACGTGGGAGGGGAACTCCTGCGGCTGCTCCTGGGCCATCCCCAGGTCCGGGTGCAGCAGGCCACCTCGGAGCGGTACGCGGGACAGCCCGTCCCTTTTCTGCATCCGAACCTGCGAGGGCGCACGGACCTGCGCCTGGTGCCCCTATCTGACCTGCAACCCTGTGATCTGCTCTTCGTGGCCCTGCCCCACGGCCAGGTGGCCCCCCGGATTGAGACCTTCGCCGCCCTGGCGGAACGGATCATAGACCTGAGCGCCGACTTCCGGCTGCGGGACCCCTCGGACTATCCCCGCTGGTACGGCTGGGAGCACCCGGCGCCGGAATGGCTGGACCGGTTTGTGTATGGGTTGCCGGAACTCCACCGGGAGGAAATCCGGCAGGCCCGTTATATCAGCGGCATTGGCTGCAACGCGACGGTGGTCAACCTGGCCCTCTGGCCGCTGTATCGGGCCAGGTGGGTGGAGCGGACCGTCGTGGAGGTCAAAGTGGGCTCCTCGGAGGGCGGGGCAGAACCCACCCCCGCATCCCATCATCCGGAGCGCAGCCACGTCATCCGCTCCTACGCACCCGTGGGCCATCGCCACATCGCCGAACTCCTGCAGGAACTGACGGTGGACGGGCGGCGGCCGGAGATTCATTTCTCCGTCACCGCGGTGGAACTGGTACGGGGCGCCCTGGCGACCGCGCACTGTTTCCTGAACCGGGACGTGGAGGAGCGGGAAGTCTGGCAACTCTACCGACAGACCTACGGGAACGAGCCCTTCATCCGGCTGGTCCGGGTCGCCAGGGGCATCCACCGGTACCCGGAGCCGAAAATTCTGGCCGGCACCAACTACTGCGACATCGGGTTTGCCCGGGATGAGGGGACCAACCGGCTGGTGGTGATCGCTGCCCTGGATAACCTGATGAAGGGAGCGGCGGGGACCGCTGTGCAGGCGATGAATATTATGTACGGGTTCCCAGAGACCCAGGGGCTGGAGTTCCCCGGGCTGCATCCGATATAGAGTAGACAAGGATACAAGGATGCAAGGATGCAAGGATACAAGGATACAAGGATACAAAGGGAGAGGCCAGCCTCTTGTCTACTTGTTCCTTGTCTACTTGTTCCTTTTGTATCCTGATGATTGGAGGAGAAATGATCGTCGTCAAAATCGGTGGAGGAAGTGGTCTGAACCTGGAGGCCATCTGCGCCGACATTGCCCGCCTGGTGGCCTGGGAGGAGCAGGTGGTCGTGGTCCACGGCGGCTCCGGCGAGATGGACCTCATCTCCGAAAAATTGGGGCGGCCGGCGCGCATTGTGACCTCGCCTTCGGGGGTCCAGAGCCGCTACACGGACCGGGAGACGATGGAAATCTTCACGATGGTGATGGCCGGTCGGGTCAATAAAATGCTGGTGGAGTGTCTCCAGCGGCGCGGGGTCAACGCGGTGGGGCTCTCCGGCCTGGACGGCCGCCTGTTGGAGGGGAAACGGAAGGGGGTCCTGATCGCCGTGGAGGACGGCAAGAAGAAGGTGCTCCGGGATGACTACGGGGGCATCGTGGAGCGGGTGAACGTCTCCCTGCTCCGTCTCCTGCTGGCCCAGGGGTTCACCCCCGTAGTCGCGCCCGTGGCCATCAGCCAGGAGGGGGAACCTCTCAACGTGGACGGGGACCGGGTGGCCGCCATCGTGGCAGGGGCCCTGGGGGCCCGTGCCCTGGTCATCCTCTCCAACGTGCCCGGCCTTCTCCGGAACTTCCCCGATGAGTGCACCCTCGTCCCCTGCATCCCCGGGGACCAGTTGGAAGCGTACCAGGAATGCGCCCGGGGGAAAATGAAGAAGAAACTGCTGGGGGCCGGAGAAGCGCTCCGTCTCGGCGTCCGTCGGGTCATTCTGGCCGACGGGCGGAGGGAACAGCCCATCCTGCAGGCCCTGGTGGAGCAAAACGGCACGGTCATCTGGGGAGATGGTCATGCATGATGACTGGATGACCCTGGAGGGACGATACACCAGTGGGGTGTATGCCAAGATTCCCCTTCGCTTCGTCCTGGGGGCCGGGGCGCGGGTCTGGGACGCGCAGGGGCGGGAGTATGTGGACTGCGCCGCCGGCCACGGCGTCGCCATCGTGGGCCACTGTCACCCCCAGGTGGTGGCGGCGGTCCGGGCACAGGCGGAGCAACTGATCACCTGCTCCGAGATGTTCTACCATGCCCACCGGGCCGCCCTGCAGGCGGAACTGGTCACGCTGATGCCGGGGATGGAGCGGGTGTTCCTCTGCAACTCTGGAGCGGAAGCGGTGGAGGCGGCGGTCAAATTCGCCCGGCTGGCCACGGGACGGCCGGGTGTCGTGGCGGCCCGCAACGGTTTCCACGGCCGGACGATGGGGGCCCTTTCTGCAACGTGGCGGCCGGAGTACCGGCGGCCCTTTGAGCCCCTCGTCCCCGGTTTCACCCACGTCCCCTACAACGACCCGGCGGCGCTGGAGGAGGCCGTCGGCCCTGAGACCGCCGCCGTCATCCTGGAGGTGGTGCAGGGCGAGGGAGGAGTCCGTCCCGGCGATGGGGCCTATCTCCGGCGGGCGCAGGAACTCTGCCGGGAGCGGGGCGCGCTCTTCATTGTGGACGAAGTCCAGACGGGAATGGGCCGCACAGGTCGGATGCTGGCCTGTGCGCACTACGGCCTGCAGCCGGACCTGCTCTGCCTGGGGAAGGGGATTGCCGGAGGGCTCCCGATGGGCGCGGTGCTCATCGGCCCGCGGGTGGGGAGGTTGCCCCACAGCGTCCACGGCTCCACCTTCGGGGGCAACCCCCTGGCCTGCGCAGCCGCCCTGGCGACCCTGCGGGTGATCCGGGAGGAGTCCCTGCCGGAGCGGGCCGCCGAACTGGGCGCGTCCTTCCTCTCCCGTCTGCGCGGTATCTTCTCACCGCTGGTCCGGGAAGTGCGCGGCCTGGGGCTGATGGTCGGCATAGAACTGCGGCGCCGGGTGCGCCCTTACCTGGCCGCCCTGATGGAGCGCGGCGTCCTGGCCCTGCGGGCCGGCCCCACAGTGCTCCGTTTCCTTCCCCCACTGGTCATCTCCCCGGATGACCTGGAACGGGTGGCCCGGGCGGTAGAGGAGGTACTGAAGTCCCCCATCGCCGAAGACCCGGAAGAAGCGCCTGCCTGCCAGGAGGGGCTTTGATCAAGCGTCTTGACGAAGGCACGCCTCTGTGGCGCAGGCCGCCAGGCCTGCATGCAGGCCGACAGCCTGCGCTACGTGGTCGGCAAACCGATCGGGGTAGGGCGTTATCGGAGGAGTCCGATGGATGATGAGGTGGCGTTCCTGCGGGAGATGCTGGAAATCTACAGTCCGTCGGGCCGGGAGGCGGCCCTCGCGGCCTATTTAGCCGGGCGGATGCGCCAGATGGGGTTTCAGGTCCGGCGGGACGGGGTGGGCAACGTCATTGGCACTCTCGGCGAGGGGCCGTGGGAACTGATGCTCCTGGGCCACATAGACACGGTGGAGGGGTTTATCCCCGTCCGTCTGGAGGACGGGCGCCTCTACGGGCGCGGGGCGGTGGATGCCAAGGGGCCGCTGGCGGCCTTCATCCTGGCGGCCGCGCGCGTCGGCTCCCAGCCGGGGGTGCGCGTGC
>JAGHZG010000266.1 GCA_017743275.1 Chloroflexota bacterium
GGGGTGAGGCGGCGGGGGTGGGGTGAGGAAGCCTGAATAGTTACCTGCGGGAATTATGCCATATTCTTATCCAAATGTCAAAATTCCGGCTCCGCCTGCCTGGGCTGCCGAATGGCCACATACGCCAGAAGGATGCTCAGGCCGTAGAGGACAGTGAGGGGGACCATCACCAGTGCCATATTGATGGGGTCACCTGTGGGGGTCACCAGGGCGGCCAGGAGAGCGATCAGGAAGAACGCCAGCCGCCAGTTGCGCAGCAGGGCGCGCGGGCTCACCAGACGAACTTTGGCCAGGAAGAAGACAAATAGGGGCATCTCAAAACTGATGCCCACCCAGAACATCAGGTTGGTGACAAAGGAGATATAGTTGGCCGGACGGGGGCGGGTGGGGATAGGAGCGAAGCCCAGGAGGGCCGGAATTGCGGCAGGGAGCATGATGAAATAGGCAAACGCGGCGCCCGCCAGGAAGAGGAGAGTTGCCGCCGGCGCCAACGCATAGACGTAGCGCTTTTCATGGGGATAGAGGCCAGGGGTGACAAACCGCCAGACCTGATAAACAATCACCGGCATCGCCAGGATGACCCCGCCCAGGAGGGCCACCTGCATAAAGACGCCGAGGTTTTCGGTAACCTCAATCGCCTCCAGTTTCTCCAGTCCCCCTACCGGCCGGGCCATCCAGGCCAGAATCTGGTTGGTGAACAGGGCACTAACAACAACGCCGACAGCCAGCGCAATGAGGGCTCGCAGCAGCCGTCGGCGGAGTTCTTCTATGTGTTCCAGAAGAGATTTCGGCTCGGCGCCCTGTTCTCTCATCCGGCAAAGTCATCGGTGGGTTGGGGAATCTTGAGGGGAACGACCTGTTCCTGGAAGGCTCGAATCTCCCGCGCCACTTCCTGCAGGGACTGGACGGCCTCCGCACCTTCCTGCTGCACTGCCTGGCTGTCCCGGGATACCTCCTGGATGGTCGGTCGGAGGGCGGCGGCTGTATCCTGCTGAATCGCCTGCACTTCCCGAATCACATCCCGCTGGACGGCGAGCCATTCCTGCCGGATGCGGGCGGCAAAGCGGCTGGCCTGCTGGACCCACTCCACGGCCCGTTTGGGACCCACCAGCAGAATAGCCAGCAGAATCAGAAAGACCAACTCCCCCGAACCAATGTTCAGGAAATCCATTTTCATTTCTCCTGGATCGGTACTGGGGGAGGCCCAGAGGACAAAAGGCCATCCCCTCAGGAGGCTTCAGACCTCAGGTCGTCTTTCTCTTCTGGCTTTTCCTGCTTGCTGGAGAGCGCTTCCCGGAAGTTCCGGATTCCCTTTCCCAGTTCGGCACCCAGTTTTCCCAGTCGCCCCACTCCGAAGAGGAGGAGGACGATGACCAGGATGATGATCCATTCCCAGCCACGAACCCAGCCCATTCTGCACCTCTTCCGAAAATTTTTCAAATTTGATGGGTTTGGGGGCAGCGGCTGAAATCTGTTGCCCTCCAAACCCTATGCTTTTGGTATCATTCTACCACAGAATTCCCGCCGGGCAAGCAGAGGAAGCGGGGAGGGTGTGTCCCAAAATTTCAGGGCAATCCCGCCGCCGGATTTCGCTTCGTCTTCGCCCGCCTTTCTCACGGCGAAGCGGGGAGCATCTCTGCCGAATCCGGCACGATCACAGGGATTTCCCCGGGCCGCACCATACCGCCGTACCGTCGCGCCCACTCCTCCGGATAATCCGGAGACAAGACGTGCTGGAGTTCCTGTTTCAGTTGCTGTTGGCGCTCCTGTTCGTACCGAATCTGGGCCTGGAGTTGCGCTTCGGTCGCCCGGAGTTGTTGCAGGTGCAGAATCTGCTGCCAGACCCCATGCCCGATCAGGCTCACGACTGCCAGAACGGCCAGAATGCCTCCCAGAAGAAGCCACTGCTGTACTCTCCCGCTCTCTCTGCTCACTGTGCTCCTTTCCGGACCGGCGCTTTGCTTGCCACGAATGACACGAATTTTCACGAAAAATTAGCGTAATTCGTGAAATTCGTGGCCATAAATCCGCGTTCACCCGTGTCCTGTTTTGTGTCCAAACCGCCGGACCAGAATCTCTTCCAGTGTCGGCTGACCGATCACCTGCAGTTCGTAGCGCACCCGGTCCACCGGGTACCGCACGTTCAGCAGGCGACGGATGTCCACCGGCGTCGCGGCCAGGACCAGGTCGCAGGGCGTGGCGTTGATGGTTTCCTCCAGATCGCGGATTTGCTCCTCACCGTAGCCCATCGCGGGCAGCAGCGGACCGATGTGCGGGTATTGCCGGAAGGTCTCAGCGATGGAGCGGACGGCATAGGGGCGCGGGTCCACCAGTTCGGCGGCCCCAAAACGGCGGGCCGCTGTTACCCCGGCGCCGTAGGCCATTTCGCCGTGGGTCAGGGTGGGGCCGTCCTCTATCACCAGCACCCGCCGGCCCTGGATGGCCCTCGGGTCCTCCACAAAGATGGGCGACGCCGCTTCTAACACAATCGCCTGTGGGTTTACCTCCAGGATGTTCTGTCGGACCTGCGCCACGCCGCCCGGGTCGGCGGTATCCACCTTGTTGATGACCACCACATCGGCGGCCCGCAGGTTGGCCTCCCCGGGGTGGTAGCGGACCTCGTGCCCGGGCCGATGGGGGTCGGCCACGACGATGTGCAGGTCCGGGCGGAAAAGGGGCAGGTCGTTGTTGCCCCCATCCCAGACGACAATATCGGCCTCCTCCTCGGCCTGCCGCAGGATGCGTTCGTAGTCCACCCCGGCGTAGACGACCACCCCCCGCTCTATATGGGGCTCGTACTCTTCCCGCTCCTCAATGGTACAGCGGTGGCGGTCCAGGTCTTCGTAGGTGGCGAAGCGCTGGATGGCCTGGGCGGTCAGGTCGCCGTAGGGCATGGGGTGGCGGACCACGACAACCCGGTGACCCATTTGCCGCAGGACATCGCAGACGTGGCGGGTGGTCTGGCTCTTGCCACTCCCGGTGCGCACCGCGCAGATGGCGACCACCAGCTTGCGGCTGGTCAGCATCGTGGAACCGGTCCCCATCAGGCGAAAGTCGGCCCCGGCCACCAGGGCCTGGGATGCTTTGTGCATCACGTATTCGTGGGAGACATCCGAATAGGCGAAGACCACCTGGTCCACCTGGTGCCGACGGATCAGGTCAGTCAGTTCCTCCTCGGGGTAGATGGGGATTCCGTTCGGGTAGAGACGTCCCGCCAGTTCCGGCGGGTAGCGACGTCCCTCAATGTTGGGAATCTGGGTGGCCGTGAAGGCGACGACCTGATAGTCGGGGTTATCCCGAAAGTAGACGTTGAAGTTATGGAAGTCGCGCCCGGCGGCGCCCATGATGATGACTCGCTTTGGCATACTGTGCTCCTTTTGGGAAGATTTTAGCGACGTTTGGGACGGTTTGGTGGAGGCAGGTTCCCCTGGATCCGGCGGGCGATTTCATTTCTCAAAGGGATCAGAGCCCCCAGGACCCCGTTCACAAAGCGGGGGGTGCTATCGGAGCCGAAGGTTTTGCCCAGTTCTATCGCCTCGCTGATGGCAACCTTGACGGGGACCCTGCCGTCCACGGCGAATTCGTAGAGGGCCATGCGGAGGATGTTGCGGTCAACGATGGCCACCTGCTCCAGGGGCCATTCGGGGGCTTTCTGCTGAATGTAGAAATCCAGGAGTTCCCGATGCCGGAGGACCCCGTAGACCAGATGGCGGACGTACTTCACCGCCGGTTCGGGCAAGGGCGTCTCCTCCAGCCGGTGCTGGATCACCCGCTCCGGGGGGTGATGGGTACAGTCTATTTCGTAAAGAGCTTGCAGAGCGACGGTGCGCGCGCGTCGGCGAACCCTCACCGCTCCTCCCTAAA
>JAGHZG010000267.1 GCA_017743275.1 Chloroflexota bacterium
AGATGTGTATAAGAGACAGGTCCAGACCCGCGACGCGTTCTTCGCCGAGATTCGTGCCCGGCTGGAGAAAGAGGGGATGGAGGGCGTCTTCGCGGCCTGTGTCCGCTGCCACAACTGCATGACCGCCTGCCCGATTTGCTACTGTAAGACCTGCCTCTTCAAGAGCCCGGTGATGGAGCATGAGCCGATTCAGTACATGGCCTGGGCGCAGCGGAAAGGCGCGTACCGGCTCCCGGCGGACACGATGCTCTTCCACCTGACCCGGCTCAACCACATGGTGCTCTCCTGCATCGGCTGCGGCCTCTGCACCGACGCGTGCCCGGCCGACCTGCCCGTGGGCCGGGTATTTCGCGCCGTCGGCCAGCAACTGCAGGCCGTCTTTGACTACGTCCCCGGCCGCAGTGTGGAGGAGCCCCTGCCGCTGATCACCTTCCGCGAGGACGAGTGGTCACACGTGGGGGAGGAACGGTAATTACGTTTTACGTTTTACGTTTTACGTTTCACGAGTTCGTAAAACGTAAAACGTAAAACGTGAAGTGAAGGAGGGCTGTATGGCCGAACAGGAAAACCTGATTCCCGTCTTCATTATGGGCAAGCAGTACATGGTGCCCGCGGGGTTGACCATTATGAAGGCCATGGAGTACGCGGGGTACAAACTGGTGCGGGGCGTGGGCTGCCGGGGCGGCTTCTGCGGCGCGTGCGCCACGGCCTACCGCATCCAGGGCGACCCCAAACTCTACTTCGGCTTGGCCTGCCAGACGGTGGTGCAGCCGAATATGTACCTGGCCCAGTTGCCCTTCTTCCCGGCCCGTCGGGCAACCTACGACATCACGAAGTTGGAGCCGACGCCGACCACGCTCTTCGCCCTCTATCCCGAAGTCCTGCGCTGTCTGGGCTGCGGTACCTGCACCAAAGCGTGCCCCCAGCAGATAGACGTCCGGGCCTACATGGCGGCCGGGATGCGCGGTGACATCGCCCGGGTGGCCGACCTGTCCTTTGACTGCATCATGTGCGGCCTCTGCGCGGCCCGCTGCCCGGCGGAGGAGGCCCAGTACAACATCGCCATTCTGGCCCGCCGCCTCTACGGCCGCTACCTGGCCCCCCGTTCCAAACACCTGGAGGAGCGGCTGGAGGAGATCAAGAACGGCAAGTTTGACGAGGAAATCCGGGCCCTAAAGAGCATGAGCGTGGAGGAACTGAAGGCTCGCTACAAAGCGCGGGATGTAGAGCCGGAGGACTGATGGGGGTACGCTTTCATCCTCACGCTGTGGAGCGGATGAGGGAGCGGGGCGTCACCGAGGAGGAAGTCCGGGCGACAGTGGAAAGGGGTGAACCGTTCCCGGCAAAGTTTGGCCGTATGGGCTTCCGTAGAAACTTTCAGTTCCACGACGAATGGCGCGGGCGGCGCTACCGGTTCAAGCAGGTGGAGGTTTTCGCTGTTTGGGAAGACGAGGATTGGTTGGTGATCACAGTCATTGCACGGTATTTTGACGGAGGAGGGTGATGAAGATTACATACGATCCGCGCTATAACATTGCTTACCTTCGCTTTCGGGAAGAGGACGCTGAAGTGGAGTCTATCCGCCTGAGTGACGAATTGGTTGTGGATATGGCTCCGGATGGAACCGTCTATGGCATTGAGTTGTTGAATGCGAACGAGCAATTACGGGGGAAGAATGGGGGAGAATTGCTGTTGATTAACGAAGCGACCGGGGAGCGTGTTGGGATGACTATTGCCTGGAGCGTTGTGTAAGTTTGTATAAGCCACGGTTCAAGGGGTGACAGGGAGTCTTGCGTGAGGATCACCGGTCTTATCTGGCTGGCTGATATTGTAGAAAAGTTGCTGGAGAAGCACGGTGTGCGTCAGCAGGAAGTGCGGGAGGTTTTCGCCAGCCGTCCCTATTTTCGCTTTGTAGAAAAGGGACATCGGCGGGGCGAAAATGTGTACGTCGCTCTGGGCCAGACAGAGAGTGGGAGATACCTGGCGGTCTTCTTTGTCTTGAAGAAGAGCGGGCACGCGTTGATTCTGTCGGCGAGGGATATGACCCGTGCCGAAAGGAGGCTATATGAGCAAAGGTAGAAGTTCGGTATCAAAGGCCCGGTCTTATCTGGAAATTGGCCAGTTTTGGGATGCCCATGACTTGGCTGACTACTGGGAGCAGACCTACCCGGTGGAATTTGAGGTGGATATTCGTTCTGAGGTGACCTATTATCCCCTGGATGCGACTCTCTCCGCCCGTATTCGTTCAGTGGCTCAGCGACGGGGAATTTCTCCGGAGACGCTTCTGAACCTATGGGTGCAGGAGAAACTCCAAGAGGAGTTTCCCCAGTCCGTTGCCTGAAAATCTGCGACACAGGAGTGATCGATGAGCGGTTACCCGCCGGAAATGCAGGAGTCTATCCGACTGGTGGAGGCGACCCGCCCCCGGCGTCTGAAAGAAACCTTCCCCACGATGACGCTGGAGGAGCGGGAGGCAATCCTGAAGGCCTACCACCCCGACTACAAAGATGAGACCTTCCGCGCCATTCGCGTGGGCGTCAGCAAGGGCCAGAAGATGCCGCTGGAACTGGCGGATATCGTGGAGGGCCGGCCCCACATCGGCCCGGATTTTGACCTTTCCAGCCCCATTGCCGAGACCGATGTCCTGGTCATCGGCGGCGGCGGGGCCGGCGCGTCGGCGGCCCTGCTGGCCCAGGAGCACGGCGCAAAGGTCATCCTGGTGACCAAACTCCGCTTCGGCGACGCCAACACCATGATGGCCCAGGGCGGCATCCAGGCCGCCGACCGTCCCAACGACAGTCCGGCGATTCACTACCTGGACGTCATCGGCGGCGGGCACTTCACCAACGTCCCCGAACTGGTGGAGGCGCTGGTGATGGACGCGCCGTTTGTCATCAAGTGGCTGGAAGACCTGGGGATGATGTTTGATAAAGAGCCGGACGGGACGATGGTGGAAGCCCACGGCGGCGGCACCAGCCGCAAGCGGATGCATTCGGCCCGCGATTACACCGGAGCGGAGATCATGCGCACCCTGCGGGACGAGGTCCGCAATTGGGAGCCCGACATCACCGTCATAGAGTTCTCCCCGGCCATAGAACTGGTGCTGGACGACAAAGGGCAAATCGCCGGCGCGGTGGTGATGAACCTGGAGACGGGCGCGAAGGGCTACATCAAGGCGAAGGCCGTCGTGCTGGCGACGGGCGGCGGCGGGCGGCTCCACTACCAGGGGTTCCCCACCACCAACCACTACGGCGCTACCGCCGACGGCGTCGTCCTGGCCTACCGGGCCGGCGCTCCCCTGGGCTATCTGGAGTCCATGCAGTACCACCCCACCGGCGCGGCGTTCCCGGAGCAGATTCTGGGGCTGCTGGTCACGGAGAAAGTGCGCGGGCTGGGGGCACAGGTCGTCAACAAATATGGCGAGCAGTTCGTCTATCCGCTGGAGCCGCGCGATGTGGAGTCGGCGGCCTTCATCCGGGAGTGCGCGCGGTGCAACGGCGTCGTCACCCCGACCGGGCAGGTGGGCGTCTGGCTGGACTCGCCGATGATAGACATCATCCACGGCCCCGGCACCATCCAGCGGGCGCTTCCGGCTATGGTGCGCCAGTTCGCCCGCTTCGGGATTGACATCACGAAGGAGCCGATACTGGTCTATCCGACCCTGCACTACCAGAACGGCGGGGTGCGGCTCCGGGCCGACGGCTCCACCGTGATCCCCGGCCTCTACATCGCCGGGGAGGTCAGCGCGGGCGTCCACGGCCACAACCGGCTCATGGGCCTGTCTCTTATACACATCT
>JAGHZG010000268.1 GCA_017743275.1 Chloroflexota bacterium
CATCCACCGGAACCACCGGCGACGGCGGCGCCTCCTCCAGTTCCGGCTGGACGATGCGGATGGGGATTTTCTTTCGGGTCGTCACAGCGCCTCCTCAGTAGTACGTAATGCGTAAAACGGAATCTGTTACGCCTCGCGGAACTCGCCCTCAATCACATCCCCTTCGCCGCCGGAGGGGCCGGCACCGCCTGGGGTGGGCCCGCCCGGACCACCCGCGGCCTGCTGCCGGGCGTACATCTGCTGGCCCAGCGCCATGCTGGCCTGCTGGAGTTGTTCTATCAGCCGCCGGATGCGGGCGGTGTCCTCGCCCTTCATCGCCTCCCGCAGGTCGCGGATCAGGTCCTCAATCCGGGTCCGGTCGGAGCCCGGCACCTGGTCGCCCAGTTCCCGCAGGAACTTCTCCGTCTGGTAGATGACGCTATCCGCGGTGTTGCGGGCCTCCGCCAGTTCCCTCCGCTGCCGGTCCTCCGCCTCGTGCCGCTTCGCCTCGTTCAGCAACCGCTCCACCTCTTCCTTGCTCAGGTTGGTGGTGGCGGTGATGGTGATGCGCTGCTCCCGGCCCGTCGCCTTGTCCCTCGCCGATACGTTCAGGATACCGTTGGCGTCAATGTCAAAGGTGACCTCAATCTGCGGGATGCCGCGCGGGGCCGGCGGGATGCCCTCCAGGTTGAAGCGGCCCAGGCTGATGTTATCGGCCGCCATGGGGCGCTCCCCCTGCAGGACGTGGATGGTGACCACGGTCTGCCCGTCCTCGGCGGTGGTGAAGATTTCGCTCTTGCGCACCGGGATGGTGGTGTTGCGCGGGATGAGCGGCGTCATCACACCGCCCAGCGTCTCCACGCCCAGGGTCAGCGGGGTGACGTCCAGCAGGACCACGTCCCGCACCTCGCCGCCCAGGACGCCGGCCTGGATGGCCGCGCCGACGGCCACCACCTCGTCCGGGTTGACGCCCTTGTGGGGCTCCTTGCCGCCGGTCAGTTCCCGCACCAGGTCCTGGATCATCGGCATCCGGGTGGCGCCGCCCACCAGGACCACCGCGTCCAGGTCCCGGGCGCTCATCTTGGCGTCCCGCAGCGCCTGCTCAAAGGGGCCGCGACAGCGCTGGACCAGGTCGGCGGTCAACTGCTCCAACTTGGCCCGCGTCAGCCGCATCTGCAGGTGCTTGGGGCCGGACGCGTCGGCGGTGATGAAGGGCAGGTTGATCTCCGTCTCCAGCATCGTGGAGAGTTCAATCTTCGCCTTCTCCGCCGCCTCCTTCAGCCGCTGGAGCGCCTGCCGGTCCTGCCGCAGGTCAATCCCGTACTCTTTCTTGAACTCATCCGCCACGTAGTTGACGATGCGCTGGTCCCAGTCGTCGCCGCCCAGGAAGGTGTCGCCGCTGGTGGCCTTCACCTCAATGACGCCCTCTCCCACCTCCAGGATGGAGACATCAAAGGTACCGCCGCCCAGGTCAAAGACCAGGATGGTCTCCACGCCCTTCTTGTCCAGGCCGTAGGCCAGGGAAGCCGCCGTGGGCTCGTTGATGATGCGCAGCACTTCCAGCCCGGCAATCTTCCCGGCGTCCTTCGTCGCCTGGCGCTGGCTGTCGTTGAAGTAGGCCGGGACGGTGATGACGGCCTGAGTGACGGGCTCGCCCAGGTACGCCTCCGCGTCGGCCTTGATTTTGGCCAGAATCATCGCCGAAATCTCCGGCGGGGCGTACTCCTGCCCGTTCATCCAGACCCGAACGTCACCGTTGGGGGCCGGGGTGACCCGGTAGGGGACGACCTGAAGGGCTCGCTGGACCTCCGGGTCGTCAAACTTCCGGCCCATGAAGCGCTTGATGGAGAAGATGGTATTCTCCGGATTGATGATGGCCTGCCGTTTGGCGACCTGTCCCACCAGCCGCTCCCCCGTCTTGGGGTTGACGGCGACGACGGACGGGAAGAGCCGCTCCCCCTCCGCGCTGGGGATGATAACGGGTTCTCCCCCCATCATCACCGCGCAGACGGAGTTGGTGGTGCCCAGGTCAATGCCGATAATCTTCCCCATACAGACTCCTCACCATTACCGACCCTCTTGCGTTTATGACGGCGTGGCGCAGGCTGTCAGCCTGCATACAGGCCTGGCGGCCTGTGCTACAAGCGCCTCACTGATTTGTCTGGCTCGCGCGGGCCACCCGCACCAGCGCGGGACGGATGACCCGGTCGCCCAGCATGTACCCCCGCTGCACCTCGCCGATAATCTGTCCCTCCTCGTAGCCGGGGACGTCCTCGTAGGTCACCGCCTCGTGGTAGAGAGGGTCAAAGAACTTCCCCGCCGTCTCTATCGGCTTCAGGCCCTCCGCCTCCAGGATGACCTCCAGTTTCCGTTTGATGAGAAAGACGCCCTCCACCCAGGTGAGGCTCTGCAAGCCCGGCGGGAGAGTCTGGACCGCCCGCTCCAGGTCGTCCAGGACGGGGAGGATTCGGGCAATGAGGACGGCGTTGTTCAGGCGGACCCGCTCCACGAATTCCGCTTCCTGACGCTTCCGGTAGTTGGCGAACTCCGCCTGGGTGCGCTGCCAGCCATCCAGATACTCTGCCGCCTGGGCCCGTGCCGCCTCCAGTTCCTGGCGCAATTGCTCCAGTTCGGCCTCCAATGTCTCCGGTTTCGGCTCCACGGCTGTAACTGCGGCAGACTCTTCAGCGGTCATCCCGGTTTGAGGGGTTCCCTCTGCAGGTACTGGCTCTTGCCGTTCTACCGCCATACCAGCCTCCCTACTCCCTACTTCGTACTTCTTCCGTACTCCCTACTTCGCACTCCGTACTTCCTGGAAGTGCCGACTCGGTACGAATGACGAAGACGTCGTAGACCAGTTCGGAGAGGACACCCGCCACGAAGCGGACGGCGGAGATGGCCCGCCCGTAGCCCATGCGGGTGGGGCCCAGCACGCCCAGCGCGCCCGTCGCCAGTCCGGCCACGCCGTAGCGGCTGAGGATGAGGCTGCAGGCCCGCAGTTCGTCAAAGCGGCCCTCCCCGCCAATCATCACCCGCACGCTGCCCACCGTGGAGCCCAGCGCGTGGGCCAGAATGGCCTCCAGGAAACTCCGCTCCTCAATGACCCGCAGCACCCCCTGCGCGTGCGGGCCCTCCTGGAATTCCGGCTCCTGGAAGAGTTCGCTCAGGCCGTCGTGGTAAATCTCATCGGGGGCGACAGTGCTGGCCCGCCGCATCATCCCCACCACCAGCCGGGCCACGTCCGCTTCCAGAAGCGGGAGGCTCCCGATGCGGGGCTCAATCTCGTCGGCGGTGAGGCCCGCGCACAGTTGGTTCAGCCGGTCCGTCGCCTCGCTGAGCACTTCCTGTGGCAGCGGTTCGGGCAGGGTGAGCATCTGCTGCCGGACCATGCCGCCCTGCAGGACCAGCACCAGCAGGACCAGACGGCCCTGGGTGGAGATGAGTTGCATGTGCCGGTAGCGGGGCCGGGCCGCCTGCGGCGCGGTGACCAGGGCCGCGCTGCGGGTGGTGCGCGCCAGCACCGACGCCGCCAGCGGCATCCACTCCTCCACGTCGTCCCGGACCTGCTGGAACTGGTGGGCAATGGTGCGCCGCTCCGCCAGCGGCAACTCCGTCTCCCGCAGCAACCGTTCTACAAAATACCGGTATCCCTCATTCGTCGGCTGGCGCCCGGCGGAAGTGTGGGGGTGGGTCAGGTACCCCAACTCCTCCAGGCGCGCCATCTCGTTGCGCACCGTCGCCGGGCTCACGTCCAGCCCGTACTTCTCCACCAGGGTCCGGGACGCCACCGGCGCGCCCGTCTGGACGAATTCCCGGATGACCAGTTCCAGTATCCACTGTTGTCGGGGAGTCAAATCCTCAGCCATAGACC
>JAGHZG010000269.1 GCA_017743275.1 Chloroflexota bacterium
CGCTCCAGGGCGGGGGCAAGCCCTGCCCCTACAGCCGTTTTGTCCTGGTCTGCCCGCTTTACTTGCCTCTTCTCCCCTCCAATGGTAGAATCTACACACAACCCCAGAGAGACGGTATATGCATATCCGCAAAGCCCGACCGGCAGACCGGGAGTTCTGTCTGAAACTGGACCACTCCGTCCTCACCGACCAGGCCTGGCGGATGGAGGAGCGCGAACAGCAGGGGACCATCACGCTCACTTTCCAGCCCGTGCGGCTCCCCCGCGCGGTCCCCGTCCCGTACCCCCGCCAGGGGAAAGAACTGACCGCTGGCTGGGAAGAGTGCGACCTGTTTCTCGTCGCGGAAGAGAGAGGAATTATCGGGTATGCGACGGTTCGCCCCGCAATGGGGCACGGGCTGGCCTGGGTATATGACCTGGTGGTGGACCCGGCCCATCGGCGGCGGGGAGTGGGGCGCGCCCTGATGGCAGAAGTGGTCTCCTGGGCATCCAGTCAGGGGCTGGACGAATTGTTGATGGAAGTCTCCACCCGAAATCATCCGGCGGTCTGTTTCTGCCGGGCGCTGGGGTTCTCTTTCCGGGGATACCACGACCGCCACTGGCGCACCCAAGACATCGCTTTGCTCTTCGGTGTCCATTTGCGGTAAAAAGCCGCTTCCAACCATACCTACAGGGTGCCTCTGGGCAAGCGCCATCAAAGACGATGGCGAAGGCACACCCCTGTAGCGCAGGCCGCCAGGCCTGTACGCAGGCGAATCCCCTGCGCTACGTTATCTGCAAACCGATCAGGACAGGTAGTTGCGTTCATCTGTGTTTATCCGCGTCCTCTTCAAGAGTTGGGATTGTGAACTGGATTGGGATTTTTCAACTTCTGAACATCCTGCTGACATCGGGCATCGTTATTCTCTCTTTTGCCCTGGCCATCTACCTGTTGCTCTACAACTTCCGCAACCGGGTGGCCCAGATTTTCAGTGTCCTCCTCTGCTGTATCCTCATCGTCTACTTCGTGGAACTGGTCATCGTTGCGGCACCGACGGCGACGGCCCTGCAGTGGCTCCGCTTCCAGTGGGTGGGAATCGCCGCCACTCCGGCGGCCTATTTCCACTTCACCAGTGCCCTGTTGGAGACCACCAATGACCGCAGCCGCCGGCGCGCCGGGGGCATCGGGATTGCCTACGTTCTGGGCGGCGTCATTTTCCTGGGCGCGCTCCTCACCGACCGTATCGTCTGGGACGGCCTCCAGCAGGTGGGGACCATCCACCTGCGAGCCGGCCCCCAGTTCTGGCTGTTCTTCCTCTATTTCGCGCTCTTCGTCTTCTGGGGTCTGGCGAACGTCCTCCGGGCCTGGGAACGGTGTCTGACCTCCACCTCCCGCCGCCGAATGGCCTACTTGGCCCTGGCCTCTCTGGCCCCGCCCGTCGGCGTCTTCCCCTACCTGGTGCTGGCGGGATGGCCGCAGCGGCTCCCCGGCACTCTCCTCTGGCTTCTCCTGGTCCTGGGCAACGTCTTCGTGGGCACCATGCTGATGGTGATGGCCTACACCGTCGCGTTCTTCGGCGCCCTCACCCCCGACCGGGTCGTCAAGCACCGCTTTGTCCGCTATCTCCTGCGGGGGCCCTTCCAGGCAACGGTTGTCGTGGCCATTACCATCGCCGCGTCCCAGTCGGGCGGATTCCTCGGCCTCTCCCCCCTGCAACTGACTCTCTTCGGCGTCGTCGTCGCCATTCTGCTGGTCCAACTGGGCGTGGAGTGGAGCAAGCCGTTGATTGACCGCCTGCTCTATCAACGGGACGAGCGGGAAATCGCCTGGATTCAGAGTCTGAGCAACCGATTGCTGACCACAACCGACCTGCGGCAGTTCCTGGAGAACGTTCTGACCGCGCTCTGTGACCTCCTCCGGACTCCCACCGCGTTTGTGGCAGTGGTAGAGGGGGAGCAGGCGCGAATAGAGGTTGTCTGCGGGGCAACGAGCCCTGATCTCTCCCTGCCGGCTGGTGGGGTCGGCGCGCTGGCGGGGCGCCTCCAGCCCTCCGGTGACCTCTATATATGGGATGGGTACTGGCTCCTACCCCTCCGCACCCGCTCCGACAGCGAATTGATCGGCATCCTGGGGCTGCGGGCCCGTTCTCCGGAGATAGACCTGAGCGCCGAGGAGCAAGAGTTCCTGCACTCCCTGGCCCACCAGATAGAGGCCGCTCTGGAGGACCGGATGGTCCAACAGGCGTTGTTCGGCGTCCTGGAGCGTATCATCCCGCAGATTGAGGAAATCCAGCGGCGGCGGGAGATGTTACGCTACGAGGGGGCTCCGGCGCTGGCCCGCCTCTCCGACCCTCTAACGATGCCGGACTTCCCGCGCTGGGTGTGGGACGCGCTGGACCACTACTGGGGTGGCCCCAAGTTGACCCGCAGTCCCCTGCTGAACCTGCAGGTGGTGGAGCGGGCCTCCGATGACCACGGCGGAGCGGTCAACGCGCTGCGGGCTGTCCTCCTGCGGGCCATTGAGCAGTTGCGCCCGGAGGGTGAGCGCAGCCTGACGGCCACAGAGTGGTTGCTCTACAACATTCTGGAACTGAAATTCATCAAGGGCTACCGGGTGCGGGATGTGGCGATGCGGTTGGCGATGAGCGAATCCGACTTCTACCGCAAACAACGCATCGCCATTCAGGAGGTAGCCCGCATCCTGGCGGAGATGGAGCGGGAGGCGCGGGCCCGGGAGGGCCCCCGTCCTTCCGGACGCCGGTTGGTTTGACAGATGCCGGATTGTGTCTATAATGGATAACACCTGTATTTGGGGGGATATGAATGTTGGATTTTCTGCCCGCCGACGCACCGTATACCGAAGAGTACTGGCAGGTCCTGATGGAAGAAGGCGAATATAGTCGCCGTACTGCCCCGCCCGCCGATCCCGAGAGCATCTGGCGCGGGCTCGGTCTGGAAATAGAGACCCAACCGACCATCTCTCCCCCGTCCTCGCCCGACGATGGGAAGTGGGCCGCGGCCTATCGGGCAATGGAAGAACGGACGGTGTTGACCCTCCCGGTGGTCGGTTACAACCGGGGTGGCCTGCTGGTGGAATGGAACGGCCACCAGGGCTTCGTCCCGGTCTCCCACCTGGCTGACCTTTCCCCATACCTGGATGAACGGGAACGGGAAGAGGCGCTGCAAGCCCGGGTGGGCCGGACTCTTCGCCTCCACGTCATTGAGGTAGACCCCGAACGCCAGCGGCTGATTCTCTCCGAACGGGCCACCCACTCCGAAGAGCAACGCCGGAAGGCCCTCCTGGAGCGCCTGCAACCGGGGGATGTCTGCTCGGGCCGGGTGACCAACATCTGCTCCTTCGGCGCCTTTGTGGACCTGGGAGGACTGGAAGGGCTGATCCACATCTCCGAACTCTCCTGGAATCGGGTCGGCCACCCCGCCCAGTTACTCCGCCCCGGTCAGGAAGTCCAGGTCTGCGTGTTGAACGTGGACCGGGAGCGCGGGCGGGTCGGCCTGAGCCTCAAGCGAGTCCAACCGGACCCCTGGCGGACCATTGAAGAGCGGTACCAGGTCGGGCAGGTGGTCCTGGGAGTCATCACCAACGTGGTAGAATTCGGGGCGTTCGCCCAGGTGGAAGAGGGGGTGGAAGGATTGATCCACCTCTCTGAACTGGCCGAAGGGCAATTCCTTCACCCCCGCAACGTGGTCCGGGAAGGGATGTCTGTCCGGCTGCGGGTCATCTACGTGGATGCGGCCCGCCGCCGCCTGGGCCTCAGCCTCCGCCGGGCCGCCGAAGCCACCATGGCGGATTGAAAGAATGAGTCCACTGCAAAAACTAATCGCAGAGAACGCAGAGAGCGCAGAGATTTTC
>JAGHZG010000270.1 GCA_017743275.1 Chloroflexota bacterium
TCGGCCAGTTCCTGCACCTGTTGCTCAGTGCGTTTCTGGGCCTCGGCCAGTTCCTCCACCCGCTGCTCGGTCCGCCTCTGGGCCTCGGCCAGTTTGGCCAGAGCCGTCTCCAGACGGGTGAATCGGGCCTCGGCGCGCGCCTCAAATTGCCGCTGTGCCTCGGCCAGTTCCCGAACAGCCGCCCGGAGTTCAACGAAGTCCTCCCGGCGCACCGCCAGTTCCTGGCGAAGATCTTTCCGGAGCGCCTCCACCACCTCCACCATAGGCAGTTGCAGTTCAGGAGGCAAGCGTTGAAGGATGGAAACGTAACTCATTTTTCCCCTCCTGCTCCATAACGAGACGGGTCATCGTACGGCATGCTTAGTTTACCACAAAAAAGCGGGGAGACAAATGAAGGGGGCGGGTAGTTACCTACCACAAAGGGGGCGGGTAGTTACCTACCACAAGGGCACAAAGTACCCACAAAGGACATAAAGGGGCAACAAAATCCTTTGTGCCCTTTTTGGAGCCTTTGTGTCCTTCGTGGTTTTTTTACAGAACGGCTCTCTGGTAGGTATTTACAGGTGCGGTTCATATTCCGGCTTTGCGCGAAGGAGCGGCCCCCACAGGGTCAGCACGGTGACCTCGGGGCGGCAGTTGAACCGGACGGGGGGCGCGACCAGACCCACCCCGCGGGTCACGTAGAGGGTCATCTCGCCCAGGGTGTAGAGGCCGGCGGGGTAGCGCTGCCCGAGATAGGGGAGAACGAGGGGACCGAAGAGGGGGAGACGCACCTGCCCGCCGTGGGTATGGCCGGAAAGCATCAGCGCGATCCGCCCATCGGCGGCGACGGTATCGGCGTAGTCGGGCTCGTGGGCCAGCAAGACCACCAGGGTGCCGGTGGGCATTCCCCGCAGGGCCCCCTCCCAGACGTCATCCACAGCGGCGACCCACAGCCGGTCGGCGACCTCCAGCCCGGCATTGCGTAACACCCGGATTCCGGCGCGGTGCAGGGCTTCGGTGACGGCGTCCGGGTCGGTCCAGTAATCGTGGTTCCCCAGGCAGGCATAGATGCCCAGGGGAGCCTGGAGGGAAGCCAGTTCCCGGGCGCAGGCGTCGGCATAGTCTGCCGACCCGCTCACAAAATCCCCGCCCAGGAGGACCAGATGGGGGGCCGCCTCGCGGGCCATCCGGACCGCCCGACGGATGTGGGGAGGGTCAACATGGGGGCCGCAGTGAAGGTCGGAAAGGAAGACAATGCGCAGACCACTCAGGGAGGGGGCGGGGTTCGGGAGGCGAACTTTCACCTGCTCCCGGGCCAGCCAGGAGGGCTCCAGGAGCAGAGCCCAGGCGGGTCCTGCCGCGCACGCGGCGGAAGCGGCCACCAGACCTCCGCAGGCCAGCCGGAGAAACCGCCGCCGCTCCATCTCCCCCTACTCCCTACTCCCTACTTCTTACTCCTTACTCCCTACTCCCTACTTCTTACTCCTTACTCCCTACTCCCAACAAAAAACCCCGCCGTGCCGTGTGCCGCAAAGTTTTGAACCCGCTTGCGCAGGTGGGAGCCTACCCGGCAGGTCTGCCTTGCTCAGAGAGCTACCGCATTCCTGGCCGCGAGATCGGTTCCCGTTGTATAGGTGTTGGCTCAAAACCCCAGTTCGGCGATCACGGGCACAGCAGGGTTACTTATATTATACCACGTTTTGTCCAGCGCGCAAATTGGGGATGTTTCCTGGAAATGTTTCCCGCTTGACAATTCCCGAACCCCTGATATAATTATGCCCAACTCACCATAGCAGAGGTCTTCATACCGATGGCATTCTGCGGTCTCCGAAACTCCCGACGAGCCCGAGCCAAGCGCTCCCCCCCACGGGGCTCTGGGGAGTTTCGCGCGCCGCATCTCTCCGCCGGTTCGTTAAAGGGTGATTACCTGATCGGTTGACCAAACTCATTGCAAAAAAGGCCGACTCCCCAGAGCGGGGAGTCGGCCTTTTTTATTCACAGTTCCCCCAATCTGTGATAAGAGGAGGTGCCCAATGGTTCAGTGTCCCGAATGTGCCGCAGAGTTGACCCTGGCCCCGGACCTGGAGGTGGGGGAAATCGTGCTCTGCCCCGACTGCGGCGTGGAACTGGAGGTGCGCAGCACGAACCCCCTGGTCCTGGAACTGGCCCCTCAGGTAGAAGAAGACTGGGGAGAGTAACGATGCGCATCGGTATCCTCTGCTCCCGCGTTCGGGTGGAAGAGAAATGGCTCTTCCAGTCTCTGCAGGAACGGGGAGCCCAGCCGGAATGGGTTCAGGATGAAGCCGTCGTCTTCGGACTGCCGACGGTTCTGGAGCAGTACGATGGCATCCTCATCCGCTCCCTGAGCCACTCCCGCGCCCTCTACGCCAGCCAGTTGCTGACCGCCGGCGGCATCCCCACCGTCAATGCCCCGGACGTCATCGCCACCTGCGGGGACAAACTGATCACCTCCCTGGCACTGGTGCGGCACGGTGTCCCCACGCCCCCGGTGCGGGTGGCCTTCTCCCCCGAGGCGGCGCTGGCGGCGATAGAAGAACTGGGCTACCCCGTTGTCCTGAAGCCCCTGAACGGCTCCTGGGGGCGGCTCCAGGCCAAAATCAACGACCGGGACGCGGCGGAGGCCATCCTGGAGCACAAGCAGACCCTCGGCGGCTACACCCATTCCATCTTCTACATCCAGGAGTACATCCCCAAACCCGGCCGGGACATCCGCAGTTTCGTGGTCGGCGGAGAGACGGTTGCCGCCATCTATCGCACTTCTTCCCACTGGATCACCAACACCGCCCGGGGCGCGCAGGCCTCTAATTGCCCCATCACCCCGGAGATTGACCACATCTCCCGGGCGGCGGCGGAGGCGGTGGGCGGAGGAGTGGTGGCGGTGGACATCCTGGAGGCCCCCGACGGCCGCCTGCTGGTCTCCGAGGTCAACCACACCCCGGAGTTCCGCAACAGCGTTGCTCCCACCGGGGTGGACATCCCCGGACGCATCGCCGATTACGTTCTGGAGGTTGCCATGAAGTCGGAACGATAAAGTTAGGCGTTCTGTGCTCCCACGTCCGGCCGGAAGAGAAGGCCATCTTCCGGGCGTTGGCCGCCCGGGGGGTGGATTTTGACCGGCTGGATGAGGAGAAACTCTTCCTGTACTTCCACGCCAACGGTCTGGCCCAGAAGTACGGCGTGATCTGGAGCCGGGTGATCAGCCACACCCGCGCCCTCTACCTGCTGAGCGTTCTGAACGGATGGGGACTGAGAACGGTCAACGACTACCCGACGGTCCTCACCTGCGGGGACAAGGTCCTGACCACTCAGGCGCTGGCCCGGCACGGCCTGCCGACGCCCCGGACGGCGGTCGCCTTTGGCGTGGAGGCGGCCCTGGAAGCGATAGAGGAGATCGGCTACCCGGTGGTACTCAAGCCCGCCGTCGGCTCCTGGGGCCGGCTCCTGAGCCGGGTGAACGACCGGGAGACGGCGGAGGCCGTGCTGGCTCATAAAGTGGCCCTGGGCGGGCCGGGGCACAGTGTCTTCTACATCCAGGAATACGTCCCCAAGCCCGGCCGGGACGTCCGGGTCCTGGTCGTGGGCGACGAGGTGGTCTACGCCATCTATCGCCGGTCGGTTCACTGGATTACGAATACCGCCCGCGGGGCTGAACCTTCCCTCTGCTCCCTGACTCCCGAGATTACCGACCTGGCACTGCGCGCGGCCCGGGCTGTGGGCGGGGGCATCCTGGCCGTGGACCTGCTGGAGGACGCCGACGGGCACCTCCTGGTCTCCGAGGTCAACCATACCCCGGAGTTCCACGGCGCGATGCAGGTGGTGGACGC
>JAGHZG010000271.1 GCA_017743275.1 Chloroflexota bacterium
GATTGAAATCGTCCTCCCTGGGCACTTCGTGCCGGGTGTCGGCCTTCGCCGACACCCGTCTACGGGCATCCCCAAGAGAGGGTCGGCGAAGGCCGACCAAAGGCCTGCGGCCCAGGAGGGGTGACTTCAGTCAGCCCCTGAATAGTTACGCCATGAGATAATCGGGCCGGGCCGCTTTGCAGGACAACTGCGAACAGTTGTCCTACATTACCCAGGCACACCCCCTCTTGCTCCCCCGGAGACCGGTGGTATACTAATACCCGGCGGGTCTGCATACGGTTTTCTGGCCCTGGGAGCGGAGATGGGAGAGGATGTCTGGTTTGTCCCCGGTCGTCCGGAGGTGGCGGAAGGGCCGCTGGCCCGCTACCGCCCCCCGGTCCCCGTCGGCGCGGCGGAGGCCTGCATCCGGCAGTGGACGCCACCCGGCGCGCTGGTGCTGGACCTCTTCTGCCAGGGGCCGACCTTCCTGAGGGAGGCCGTTCGGGCCGGACGTCGGGCTGTCGGGGCCAACGCCAACCCCATCGGTCTGCTGATCGCCGGGCTGGGGCTGGAAGGCGCCCCACCGCTGCGGGCCGCCTTTACCCGCCTGGCCGATGCCCCCAAAGAGACCCCTATCCGCCGCTCCATCCCCCTCCATCGCCATATCCTTTCTCTCTACGGTAGCCGTTGTCCCATCTGCGGGAGCGAGGGGACGGCGGAGTGGTTCGCCTGGGATCGGGAGGCTCGCTACCCCTACGCCAAAGCGGTCCGCTGTTCCCGTTGCAGGCGGACCCAGGAGGGCCCCACCGACGAGGCAGACATTATGGCCGCGCGCCGCCTGGACCGGCGCGGCTTTGCCTACTACTTCGCCCTGGACCGGGTCGCGCCCCTCGGGCATCCCCAACGGGCCCGCGCGGGGGAACTGGTGGACCTCTACACCCCCCGCAACCTCTCGGCCCTGGTGGACATTCTGGTGCGCCTGGAGGGGCTGGAACTGGAGCGACCGGTCCGCGCGGCGCTGCAGGGGGCCCTTCTGGAAACAATGGACCGCGCCAGCAGTCTGGATCCCCACGGAGAGGAGCGTCCCCGCCCCCGTCTCCTGCGCCCGCCCGCCCGCTTCCTGGAGCGCAACGTCTGGTACCTGCTGGAGGAGGCCGTCGCGCGAGTTCCGGGCTGGGCCCCGGAAATCGTCCGACGGGCGCCCGGCCTGAAGGACCTGCTGGCGGACCCCACTCCGGCCTACACCCTGCTCCCGCTGCCGGCCCGGGATGTGGCCCGCCAGTTGCCTCCCGGCAGTGTCTCCCTCATCCTGGCCGACCCGCCCCGTCCGGACGGGGTCTTCTGGGCCCTCTCCGCCCTCTGGGCCGGCTGGCTTTGGGAATCCCCAGCCTCCCAGGCCATGCGCCCCCTCCTGGGCCGCCGTCGGCTGGAATGGGACTGGCACCAGGAGGCCCTCCGGTCGGCCCTGGCGGCCGTCGGTCCGCTGCTGGCCCCCGATGGCTATCTGGTCCTCCTCTTTGCGGAATCGGAGGAGAACCTGGTCGCCTCGGCCTGCCAGGCCGCCTCCGCCGCCGGGTACGAACTGGCGGGCTGGGGGGCCAGTACCGAGGTCGGATGCCGCCTGGTCTGGCGGTGGAAGGGCCGCGCCGGGGCACCCGCAAGGAGGGCATCCGCAGGGGATGTCCCGACGGTTGTAGGGGCGGCCCTGGCGGCCGCTCCCAATGCCGCCACCCCCAATGCCGCCGCCCCCGACGCGGTCGCCGGAACCATCATGGAGACCCTGCGGGCGCGCGCCGAACCGACCCCCCGGTTCCTCCTCCTGGCCGCCGTTCACACCGAACTGGCCCGACGCGGGTGGAACGGTCCCTTCGGCGAGGTTGCCCAGGCGGTGCGGCGCGGGTGGGAGGGTCTGGACCTGGAGGCGCTGGAGACGGACCTCTTCTGGTTTCCTGACCTGGACGCTGAAGACCTGCCCTCTCCCCTGGCCGACCGGGTGGAGGAAATGGTACGGTCGCTGCTGGCGGAGGGTCCCCGGACGACGGATGACCTCCTGCTGGCCGTCTACCGCGCCCTGAGCTGCCCCCTGACTCCAGAACCGTCGCTGGTCCTTTTTTGCCTTCAGTCCTACGGTGTGGAGGAAGGGGGAATCTGGCATCTGCGGGAGGAGGATGACCCGATCCGGCGAGTGGAGGAGATAGAGGCGTTGCGGCGGGACCTGGAGGCGCTGGGCCGACGTCTCCGCTACCGTCCGGCCCGGGGGCGCGGCTGGGACCTGCGCTGGCGGGAGCGAGGGCGGGACGTCTATCTCTTCCGCTTCTCCGCCACCGCCGTGCTGGGCGACGTGGTGACCGGTCCTCCTGTACCGCGCGGGGGGCGTCCCTGCCGGATCCTCCCCGGCGGGCGGGCGGAACTGCTGGCGGAGAAACTCCGGCGCGACCCGCGCCTGGCCCGCGCCGCCTGGGGGGGCGGCTGGCAGTTCGTCAAATTCCGCCACCTGCGCCGCCTCATCGCCGAGGGGGTGGACCGCCGCACCTTCGCGGTGATGCTGGGGCTGGACCCGGCGACCGGCCCCCGGGGCGTGCAGATTCCCCTGATGATGACGACAGACAACAGACCACTGACCACTGACGGCTGACGGCTGACGGCTAACCACTGACGGCTGACGACTAAACCCTGACGGCTAAAGGCTCACACAGGAGAGACCCTATGAGACGCGCTGCCGGCCCATTGCTCTCTGCCCTCAGTTTGCTGATCTCGCTGGCGGCCCTGGCCCTCGGCGGGCTGGCCTACTACCAGGCATCTCTGCTGCGCAGGGGGACGCTGGAAGCGGTCACCCAGACCCGCGCCGCCCTCGCCACCTTCCCCGGTCAGACGGTGGAGGTCCCCATCCGCATCCAGGAGACCTTCCCCATCAGTGCCCAGATTCCCATCCGGGAGAAGTTTGAGGTCCCCATCCACACCACCCTGCCCATTTCCACCGATGTAGAGGTCCCCCTGAACATCCCCCTCTTGGGGGAACGGCGGATTAGCATACCCATCCGGGCCAATGTGCCTATCCACGTGGAGGTGGTGATCCCCATCAGCCGGACCTTGTCGGTGGAGACATCGCTGGCAGTGAACCTGCAGGTCCCGGTACGGATAGACCTGGAGGAACTGGGGATTGAGGGACTGCTGGAAAGACTGGACGCGCGGCTGGCGGAGGTGGAACGTCAACTCAGATGAATCAAAAGAATCGGAGAATCAGCGAAGACTCTTCTCTGATTCTCTGATTCTCTGATTCTCCGATTCTCTGATTCTCCGATCCTCTCCGGGGAGGTCTGGGAGGATGCCCCGTTCCACCAGCGCCTGCGCCAGTTTGGGCGCGTCCTCCGGGGAGACCAGGGCAACGGTCGGGGCGACGATTTCCCGGATGTAGCGGCGGGTGGCCGGCGCGGCGGCCAGTTCCCTCAACAGGGCCTCGTCCTGAACCCGCAGGAGAATGGCGGACTCCAGTCGGGCCTCGGGCCCCCGTTGGGCCCAGCGCTCCAGCGCCCGACGAAGCACGGGAGGGACGGGCTCCCCGGTCGCCTCCTCCAGAAACGCCACCACCCGCTGGGGCGGAATGCGCTGCTGGCGGGCCCGCTCCAGCGAGGCCGGCGTCAACCGGTAGAGGGAGGGGTTGCCGATGTGGAGCCACTCCGCCACCCGGCTCACCTGGAAGCGCTCGTACCGCTGCCCCGCCGGGACCTCTAGGACAAAGTCGGGCCGGATGCTCATCGGAGGCGGGGGCGGTTCTTCGGGCGGGTCCGCCCTTCCCAGAAACGCCGCGCCGGTGGGCGTCAACGAGAAGCAGGCGTCTTCCCCGT
>JAGHZG010000272.1 GCA_017743275.1 Chloroflexota bacterium
ACATTGAGCCCGTCACGCCGGTCCGGCGTGGACGCCCAGGACCGGCGTGACGGGCTCAATGTAGACCTCCACGCAGCGGAACCGGGCCAGGATTTCCTCCTTCAGCCGCTGGGCCTCCTCCACAACGCCGGTGTGCAGAATGGCAATGTGGACCGAGGCATCCCCCACCCGCTGGGCCAGGGTATCCAGCAGTTGGCGGATGGCCTTCGCCCGACTGCGCGCCTGTCCAAAAAGGCCCACGTCGTTGTTCGCCACGCGCACCAGGGGCTTGACCTGGAGCAGGTTGCCCACCATACGGGCCGCCCAGGCCAGCCGTCCGCCCCGGACGGCGTACTCCAACGTCTCCAGGGCCGCGATGAGGTCCACTTTCGGGATGGCCGCCCGGGCCCGCTCCACCACCTCCGCCAGCGACGCGCCCGCGGCGGCCGCGCGGGCCGCCGCCAGGACGACAAACCCCTGGGCCATCGCGATGGTCCCCGAATCCACGACCTCTATCGGGTACGGCGCCAGTTCCGCCGCTGCAGCGCGCGCCGCCTGAAACACGCCGCTGTAGCGGCTGGTGACGTGGATAGAGACGATGGACCGGGCCTTCTCCTGAAGTCTCCGGTAGAACTCCAGAAACTCCCCCAGCGAGGGCTGAGAGGTCTGAAGCCGCTGGACCCGCTCCTTCAGCCGCTGGAAGAACTCCAGCGGCTGGATGTCCACGCCGTCCCGGTAGGACTCGTCGTTCATTTGAATCCAGAGGGGGATGATCTCCACCCCCAACTGCTGGGCCAGTGGCCGGGGCAGATTGGCCCCGGAATCGGTCGCGACAACCACCTCTTTCATTGTACTCCTTTCTTCTCACACAAAGACACAAAGGTGCAAGATTTACCTTTGTGTCTTTGTGTCTCTGTGTGAGGAAACGCCCTCCCAGACTTCCAGGATGGCCCGGCGCAGGAGAGATACCACCTCGTCTATCTCCGTCTCGGTGATGACGAAAGGCGGCGCCACCATAAGATGGTCGCCCAGGATGCCGTCTATGCCGCCGCTCCCCGGGTAGATGATGAGCCCGTGTTCAAAGGCCCGGTCGCCCACCCGGCGGGCGAATGCCACCTCCGGCAGAAATGGCGCCTTCGTCTCCCGGTCGGCGACGAACTCCACACCCCACATCATCCCAACTCCGCGCACGTCCCCCACGCAGGGGAGGTCCGCCAGCGCCTCCCGCAGTCTCCGGCCCAGATACTCCCCCCGGACCGCGGCCGCTGTCACCAGGTCGTGATCCTCCAGGTAGCGGAGGGTCGCCAGCGCGGCCGCCGCGCCTACGGCGTGGTGGGAGAACGTGCCACCGTGATTGAAGTCGCCGTGGGCCTGGCGAATTGTCTCCACATCCGCCCCCCGGACAGCGACGACGGAGAACGGGAAGTACCCGCCCGTGGATCCCTTCCCCATAGTCATCCCGTCCGGGCGGACGCCAAAGTGCTCTATCCCAAACCAGCGCCCGGTGCGGCCGAATCCGGTCATCACCTCGTCGGCGATGAGGAGCACCCCATAGCGGCCGCAGATTTCCCGGATAAGGGGCCAGTACCCCTCCGGCGGGACGACAGCGCCCAGAGTGGCACCGCTCACCGGTTCGGCGATGAAGGCCGCCACCCGCTCCGGCCCCTGGCGGCGGATTTCCACCTCCAGCGCCCGCGCGCAGGCCAGGTCGCAGGTTGGGTAGGTCGCTCCGAAGGGGCAGCGGTAACAGTACGGGGGCGGGATGTGGGGCTGGTCCCGCAGCAGAGGGGCAAAAAGGTTGCGCATGGACGGCTTGCCGGTAACGGCCAGCGCTCCCAGGCTGAGGCCGTGGTAGGAACCCCAGCGGGCGATGACCACGTCCCGGGCCGGTTCGCCTCGCGCCACGTGGACCTGACGGGCAAACTTGATCGCACCCTCCACCGCCTCCGAGCCGCTGGTCAGGTAGTAGAAGCGGGGGTCGTCCAGAGGTACACGTCGGCTCAGGGCGTCGCTATAGGCCTCCAGGCCGGGGGTGGTGAAGAGGGTGCCGTGAACGTAGGCAACAGCGGCAGTCTGTTCGGCCACCGCCCGGGCCACTTCCGCCACCCCGTGGCCGATGTTCACCGCCACCGGCCCGCCGGACGCGTCTATGTACCGGCGGCCGTCGGCGTCCCAGATGTAGATGCCCTCCCCGCGCACCGCCTGGGGATGCGGGAACGACATCCGGCGGCGGAAAACGTGGGGGGAATAGACCAGAGCCACTATGAAACCTCCAGTACCCGAAAGGTGATGGGGCCGGCCGGCGCGTCCACCGTCACCACATCCCCGGCCCGGCGGCCCAGCAGGGCCTGGCCCAGGGGGGATTCGTGGGACACTTTCCCGTTCAGCGGGTCGGCCTCCGCTGGCCCGACAATCCGGAAGACCTCCGGCGTCTCCCTCCCCTCCTCCAGAACAGTGACCTGGCTGCCCAGGTCCACCACGCCCGCGGGGCCGTTGGCCTCAATGAGCACGGCGTTGCGCAGCATCATCTCAATCTGCTGGATGCGCCCCTCCAGGAACGCCTGCTCCTCTTTAGCCGCGATGTAGTCGGCGTTCTCGGAGAGGTCGCCCTGCTGGATGGCCCGGCGCAGGATGCGGGCCAGTTCGGGCCGCCGCACGTTCACCAGATATTCCAGTTCCCGGCGTAGATTCTCTATCCCTTCAGCCGTCAAAAAAACCGGTTGCTGCATACTCTTCTCCTGTACCTCCAGGATACTGTAATCCTACCGCAAAACCCGATTTTGGCAAGGCCGTATGCTCACAGGTTTTCTTATTTCTCACACAAAGACACAAAGGCACAAAGATAAAAAGTTTTTTCTACTTTGTGTTCTTTGTGTCTTTGTGTGAGGATCAGCCGGGTTGCGCCAGCGCCGTTTTGTGGTAGATTGTCGGTACGCTGGTAGATGGGTAGATGGCAGATTGGTCATTGGTCATTCCGTCATTGGTCATTCTCTCATTGGTCATTCCCCATGCGCCGTTTCTGGATGCTCATCTTGCTGACTTTGCTGGCCTTCGGCCTGCGCGCGGGTTTCCTCACCGCCCAGTCCTTCTGGCGGGATGAGGTGGACGCGCTCTGCTACGCGTACGAGTTCCCCCACTTGCTGTGGGAAGCGCTGGCGCCGGAGCGGGTCGGGGACCTGCGGACCCCCTGTGCCTGCCCCCCGCCTCCGCTGCCCACCGACTGGGCGGCGGGGACGCTGCAGGAGCGCGTGGTCGGGTTGCTGGGACCGATGATCCGGCAGAACGGCCCCCTCTACTACTTCCTCCTCCGGGGATGGGTCGCGCTGACCGGATACACCGAATACGCCCTGCGCTTCTTCTCCCTCCTCTTCGGTGTCCTCTGCGTGCCGCTGACTGCTGCGTTGGGTACCCGCCTGCTGGACCGGACCGCCGCTACTTTCGCGGCCGCGCTGATGGCCGCTTCGCCCTACATGGTCTGGTACGGGCAGGAAGTCAAGATGTACACCCTGGTGCCGGCCCTGGTCCTCCTGGCCCTCTACGGCCTGCGGCGGGGGATGGATGAGGGGGGAGTCTGGTGGGCTGTCCAGGTCGCGGCCACAACGATGCTCCTCTACACCCACATCTGGGGCGCGCTGCTGATCCCGCTGCAAATGCTGTGGCTGCTGGTGGAATGGCCTCGCTGGCGGCCCCGCTGGCGCGGCGCGCTGGTCGGGATGGCACTGCTGACCCTCCCCTACCTGCCGCTGGCCCTCTGGCAGGCCCCGGCCGCCCTGGTTCGGCGGGAAACGGGATTCCCCTACCGTACGTTGGGGGAGATGGCGCTGATTC
>JAGHZG010000273.1 GCA_017743275.1 Chloroflexota bacterium
ACAGTGCCATGGCTATCCAGCATCCGTCGCACCCGCCCATAGACCGTCCCGGCGACGACCGCGTCGCCTACCCGCAGGGTGCCGTTCTGGACCAGCACGGTGGCGGTGGGACCCATACTGCGGTCCAGTTGGGCCTCCAGAACGGTGCCGACGGCAGGACGGTTGGGGTTGGCCCGGATGTTCTGCTCGTCGGCGACCAGCAGGATGGTCTCCAGCAGGTCCTCCAGGCCCATCCGTTTTTTGGCCGAGACCGGGATGACGAACGTATCACCGCCCCATTCGTCCGGAGTCAGGCCCAGGTCGCTCAGTTGTCGTTTGACCCGTTCCGGCTGAGCGGTGGGTTTATCTATTTTGTTCAGGGCGACGATGATGGGCACGCGGGCGGCGCGGGCGTGGTTGATGGCCTCCACCGTCTGGGGCATCACGCCGTCGTCGGCGGCGACGACCAGGATGGCAATGTCGGTGGTCTGCGCGCCGCGGGCCCGCATAGCAGTGAACGCTTCGTGCCCCGGCGTGTCCAGGAACGTGATCAGTCGCCCGTTGTGCTCTACCTGGTAGGCGCCGATGTGCTGAGTGATGCCTCCCACCTCTCCGGCGGCGACGTCCGTCCGGCGGATGGCGTCCAGGAGTGACGTCTTCCCGTGGTCCACGTGGCCCAGGACGGTGACCACCGGTGGCCGGGGGCGCAGGTTCGCCGGATCTTCTTGAGCGTATAGTCGTTCCCAGAGAGGAGTGGGGCCCGATGGGGCCTCTTCTTCTTCGGGGACGGCAACCTTCTCCTCGCGCGGCTCAAACCCCATTTCCGAGGCCACGATAGCAGCCGTCTCGTAGTCAATCGTCTGGTTAATCGTGGCAATAATGCCGTCATACATCAACCGTTTGATGACGTCAATAGGGCTGACGCCCATGAGTTGGGCCAATTCACGGACCGTCAGGCGGGCCGGTATTTCAATGACTCGGTTGTTTTTATCTGGCATAAATCCTCCTTTCGGGCCCGCGGCTCACCGGAGATTTCGCTTAGAGCAGATATTTGCCCGACGGGACAGGTTGTAGGGGCAACCCTTGCGGTTGCCCCAATGGGGCAGGCGCAAGGCCTGCCCCTACGATATGTCGGTCTCCTCCAGGCGTTCCGGCAGCGATTGGGCATAGGCCCGCAGGGCGTCCACCGTGGCCTCGTCCAGGGTAGTGCGCAGGGCCGTATCCAGCCGACGCCGCTTCAGCGCCTCCTCCCAGCAGACCCGCTGGGCGCAGAGATAGGCGCCCCGCCCGCTCTGTTTGCCCCTTTCGTCCACCCGGACCTCTCCCTCCGGGGTGCGGACGATGCGGATGAGGGCCCGCTTCGGGCGCACCGTGCGGCACGCCACACAGGTGCGCTGCGGGATATGCTTGCGTCGGCCTCCTGGCTTGCCCATCGCGTCTCCAAAGTTCTCACACCAAGACACAGAGACACAAAGATTTTTTCCTTCGTGTCTTTGTGTGAGGCTACCTCAAAACTCCTCCCAATCCTCCCCGCGCCGTCGGTGCTTGCGGATGGCCACAGCGCGGCCCAGTTCCTCGTCGTAGATGTACTCCCGGCGGGGCTTCTTATGCCGCTTGGGCGGTTTCCGTCCCAGTTTCCGCTCCACAACCTCTTCCTCTTCCCACTCCTCTGCCTCTTCTTCCACTCCCACTTCAAACGCGGGAACCGCCTCCTCAGCGACCACCGCCGGTTCCGCAGGCGGGGCAACCGGCGCCGCCGGGGCCTCCTCCGGCACAACGACCGGCGCCGGAATCTCCACAACGGCAGGCGCCTCTTCCTGAACGGGCAGCGGTTCGGTCGGGGCCGGCTCCTCGGGCAGGAGCACGGGCTCCACCAGGACTCTCGCTTCAGGTATCAACACGGGCCCTGCAGGGACTTCCTCTTCAGGCAGGAACTCGGGCTCAGCGAGCACCGCCTCTTCGGGAAGCAGCGAGGGCTCCGCCGGAACTGCCTCTGCGATGGGAGCCAGTATCGCCGGGACTTCCTCCGCCACTCCAGGTGGCCCCTCCTCCACCTCAGGGGACACCTCCGCGATGGGAGCCGCTGGCCCGGGGGCGGCCTCCGGCGCCGGGGCCTCCTCTGCTGGCGCCGCTACCGGGGCAAGGAACGGCGCCAGCGCCTCGCGAATCTCCGTCAACACGCGGGCGCCGATGCCCTCCAGTTTCAGCAACCCCTCCTCACCCTCCGCCAGCCGCTCCATCAGCAATCCCACACTGGTCAGTTGATGTCGCTCCAGGTGTTTCCGGGTGCGCTCGCTCAGGCCCAGTTCCGAAATGGGAATTTGATAGGCATGAACAGGGATACGGGCACGAGCCTCCCGAATGGCCGCCTCGCGCGCCTGCCGCTCCTCCTCAGCCGCCGTCGGGCGAGCCTTCGTCGGTTTTCGGCGGCCCTTGCGCGCTCGCTTCACCTCCAGAAGATGGTTGCGGACCTTTTCTACGACCTGGCGGATGATTAACAGTTCCTCGGCGGTATAGGGCGTCTTTTCCTGATTGCGGCGCGCCAGCGCGGCCTCCACCTGCGGCACCAACTCCGCCGTCGGGCCCAGGGCGGAGAGGAGGTCCGGGTCCGTCTTGATCTGGCGGAGGACCCACTGGATCGCTTCGGTGGCGCTCTGGATGTCCACGCGCCAGCCGGTCAGTTTGGCCGCCAGGCGGGCGTTCTGCCCGCTCTTGCCAATCGCCAGCGATAACTGGTCATCGGGGACGACGACGTAGGCGATAGGCTCCGTGGAATCCTCATCCAGCACCACGCTGAGGACCCGGGCCGGGCTCAGCGCCTTCGCGATGAAGGTCACCGGGTCGGGGCTCCACTCAACGATGTCCACCTTCTCGTTGCCCAGTTCCCGCAGGATGGACTGGATGCGCGTCCCCCGCACGCCGATGCAGGAGCCCACCGGGTCCAGCCCGGGCTGCCGGGAGAAGACGGCGACTTTGGAACGGGAGCCCGCTTCCCGGGCAATGGCCTTGATCTCTATGGCGCCGCTCTGAATCTCCGGCACCTCCAGTTCCAGTAGTCGCTGGAGCATCTTCTTGTGGCTCCGGGAGACGATAATCTGCGGGCCGCGCGGGGTTTTGTTCACCTCTAACACGTAGACCCGGATCCGGTCGTGGATGGCGTAGTGTTCTCCCGGCACCATCTCTTTGCGCGGCAGGATGGCCTCGGTGCGCTCCAGATGCAGGATGACCCCCTGGGGGGTGACGCTCTGGACGACGCCCTGGACCAGTTCTCCCTCCTGCTCAATCAGACGGGTGTAGCGGGCCTCGCGCTCCGCTTCCCGGATGCACTGCATAATGCGCTGGCGCGCGGCCTGGGCCGCAATCCGCCCAAAGTCGCTGGGGGTGCTATCCACCATCACCGTCTCCCCCAACTGGACCCTCGGATTGATGCGGCGCGCCTCTTCCAGCGAAATCTCCACCTGCGGGTCGGTGACCTCCGCCACGACCCGCCGCTCGGTAAAGATGCGCGTCTTCCCAGTCTCCAGGTCAATCTGGGCAGTGACGTTCTGGTGCTGAGGCGCGCCCACGTCCCGCTTGTAAGCGGAGACAATGGCCGCGCGGATGGCCTCCATCACCACATCCCGAGGAAGATTCCGCTCCGCGCAAATCTGATTGAAGGCCAGCAACAGTTCACTTTTCATACCCAAAGGTCCCTCCCAAACGCAAGGCCCTATATGTGAAAGAAAGTGGGTCGGGGCCCACTTTCCTTCATCCATCCAATACCCGTTGTGTGGAAGATATTATAGCATACGCAGAGGATTTTCGCAAATCCAGCATGGGTGTAT
>JAGHZG010000274.1 GCA_017743275.1 Chloroflexota bacterium
GATGAGGCAGCGGACGTTCTTCACGGCCAGGTACCGGTCCATCTCGCCCCGGTAGAACCAGTCGCCTACTTCCGGGTCCACCAGTCCGTAGAGGTCAATGATGGGCCGTTCGCCGTAGAAGCGGACGGCGCCGATGTCAAACGCCGCGCACAATTCCTCCGGCGGAACCCGGTCCCGGATGAAGCGGGCGGCGGCGATGCGCACATTCTGCATATGCTCCAGATTCGCATCGTAGACGGAGTTCCAGTAGATGCCGTCGGCGACCAGCAGCAGCGCCAGTCCGGCCATCCAGACCCGCTGCAGGCGAGGCCGATGGGCGAAGGCCCGGAGTCCGGCGGCCAGCCCCAGCCAGAGAGCGATGTGGTTGATGGCGCCGTAGCGGCTGGCCGTTCCCGGAACGGGGAGAAAGGCCATATAGGCGAGGTTGTGGAAGACCAGCCAGAGGAGGAAGGGGACCCAGGGGCGCCGGGCCGGGTCCTGCAGGAGGCGCGGCCAGCGGCGGACGTTCCAGGCCCGCCGGGCGGCCCAGAGCAGCGGCCCGACCATGCCGACCAGTCCGACCACGGCCCAGAGGGAGAGGGTGTAGTGGGGATTGCCGACGGCGGCGCCGATGGGCAGGCGGGGCGGCGGGAGCGTCATACCGCCCAGGACGAACTCCACCAGGTAGACGGCCCACAGGCCCGTGTAGGTGAGGGGTGTCAGACGGGCCAGGGTGCCCAGGACGGGGTTCTGGCTGGCGACCAGTTGGACCCCCATTGTCGTGGTCACGTGTTTGCTGAGTCCACTGGTGGGGAGAAAGTGCCCGGTGCGGAGGTACAGGTAGAGGAACCATGGACCGGCGACGAGGGCGCAGATGATGCCGGCCCAGACCAGAGGGCGAGGGATGCGCTTCTGGCGGGCGATTTCCGCCAGCGTGATGGCCAGGGCCAGGGCCAGTCCTTCCGGTCGGGCCAGGGTGAGAAGGCCCAGCAGAAGGCCCATCCACAGCCAGCGCCTGGCCCGGTAGGCCAGGAGGGCCAGCAGTGCCAGGGCCAGGAAGAGGGTGGTCTCCATCCCGCTGAGGGAGAACCAGAGCATGGGGCCGGAGAGCACCGCGGCCAGGGCGGTGCCCAATGAGGCAAAGACTCCCCAGATGGGGCGCAGGAGCAGGTAGAGGGCCGCGCCCACGATGATGAGGGCGCCGATGCCCAGGGCTTTGGCCAGCAGGTGAAGCGGGATGCCGGCCGCGTACCCGCCTGCCAGCAGGAGCACCCAGAGCGGGCTGGACGTGCCCACCCCCTTCTCGTCCGGGAAGTTGAACATCAGTTTGCCGTGTTCGGCCAGGTTGCGCGCGTAGACGAAGTGGATGTAGGCGTCGTCCATCGGGAACTCGGCTGGAGCGGGCCAAAGGAAGGCCAGCGCCACCAGCAGGACCGACGCCCCAATCACCAGGAACGGTATCCCCTCCGGTAGCCAGTTGATACGTGACAAGGGTTCCCTCTTCAGCGGTCAAAATAGATGGACTTGCCGGTGGCGGAGAGGGGGATGCCCATAACCACGTCGGCGTCTATCAGGCCGATTTCCCGGGCCACCACGCCGACCCGGTACATCACCCGGTTGTCCACGTTGAGCAGGCTGGCGGTCTTGACGGCCGAGCCGATGGCGATGCCCATATCCAGCAGGCGCATTGCGCACTGCGGGCCGCGAAACTCCCCCTCCACCGTGTTGGGCTCCACACAGGTCGGATTGCCGCAGGCGGCGCAGTTCAGACCCACCACCCGGGCGTTCTTCAGGCCGATGAGCACCACAACCTCGGAGTTGAGGACGTTCTTCCCGTCCCGGTCAAAGTTCTTCTTCCCGACGCGCTCGCCGTAGGCGATCATCTCCTCGCCCAGGCGGCGCAGTTCCTTGCCCTCTACGATTTTGATGGCGAGGAAGTCCTGTCCCACGGCCTTGGGGGCTGTCCGGGCCGAAATGGCCATGAGTTCGGCGACGATACGCAGGCTCATGTGTCCTCCTCAATGGTGTAGTCGTAGGTGATTTGGGCGGCGGCGGAGAGCGTCGCGCCGACGGAGCAGTACTTGTTCTTGGAGAGTTCAATGGCGTCCCGCACGGCCGGCTCGTTCAGACCCCGCCCCCGCAGGCGGTAATGGAGATGGATGTGGGTGTAGGCCCAGGGCGGGTCGGGGTTCTGCTCGCCGGTCACGGCGATTTCCAGGCCGGTCAGCCGCTGGCGTTTTTTGGTGAGGATGTTGACCACGTCGTAGGCGGTGCAGCCGCCCAGCGCCACCAGGAGCAACTGGCTGGGGCTCATGCCGATGCCGTTCTCCTCGTCGGGGGCCGACATGACCACGGAGTGCTTCGTGGCGTCTATCCCCACGAACTGCAGTTTCTCCAGCCATTTGACGGTTACAGTTTTCCCCATTGGTGTTTACTCCAGCAACCGGCGCAACTGGCGGGCCGTCCCCACCGCCTGCCCGCGCCAGTGGTTGTTCATGTAGACCAGCGTCAGCGGGGCCTCGGCGTCCAGTTGACGGATTTTCGGCACCCATTCCGCCAGTTCCTCGTCGGTGTAGGTGTAATCGTACCGTTCCCAGGCCTCCTCGTGCTCCCACCATTTGGCCGCGTTGCGGCCGTGGAAACGGACGTAGGCCACCGGACCCGTCACAACGGCAACCGGCGGGACCAGTCCCCGCAGTCGGGGCTGGTCCACGCAGCAGAAACCCAGATTCAGCGCCCGCAACTCGTCAAAGGTGCGGCGGGTGATCCAATCCCGGCTGCGGAATTCCACCACCACGGGCAGGTCGCCGAAACCCTCCCGCAGACGGTACAGGTAAGCCCGATTCTCTTCGCTGGCGTGGAAGGAGTATGGAAACTGAACCAGGACGCATGCGAACTTCTCCGCCTCCCGCAGCGGGTTCAGCGCGTCCACAAACTGGTGGATGAGCGGCTCCGGCTCCTCCCGTTCGTGGGTGATGCCCTGGAAGGCCTTCACGGAGAACAAGAAGCCCGGCGGGACTTTATCGGCTATGCGGGCCAGGATGTGGGGAGCGGGGATGCGGTAGAAGGTGAAATCCAGTTCGCAGGTGGGAAATTCCCGCGCGTAGTACCGCAGCCATTCCGATTTGGGCAGGTCCGGCGGATAGACCGGGCCCACCCAGTCGTCGTAACTGAAGCCACTGGTGCCGATCAGGACGGTCACGAGAGGACTCCCTCCATCACGTAACGAGTGACTTCGCTCACGCTCATGCCCTCAATGCCCATCCGCTCCAGGGTCCGGCCGCGCCGCCAGTAGTCGGTGCGGTGGATGATGCAGGCCAGGCGGATGATGCTATCCATCCCCCGCACGGAGACGCCGTACCGCTCCCCCAGCGCGGCGATGGGTACCAGGCTGGCGGGGACGTCCTCGGTGATGTAGCGGTGGTTCAGGGTGGGGGGTGCCTTGATGCCGTAGTAGCCGGGCTGGTTGTGGATGGCCTCGTAGAGGTCGGCGCCAGTGGCGTCGTAGGCCATCTTCAGCCACTCCAGTGCGGTGCGGGCCCGGATGCCCAGCGCGGCCGCCACCGTCACCCGCTCCCGGTCCAGCACTTCCAGCACCCGTGCCACCGATGGAGTGACGCCCTCTATGTAGAACTGAAAATCGCCGCGGGTGGCCTCAACGCGGCCAGCGTTCAGGATGGTCAGCGCGGGGTGGAAGATGGCGCCCATGTTGTTCAGGCCAGTGTGCAGGACGCTGATGCCGTCAATGAACTGGGGGTAGGCCGGGGCCAGCGCCTCCAGGACCCGCCGGGTGCGGGTGGCGGGGAGCGCGGCCAGGG
>JAGHZG010000275.1 GCA_017743275.1 Chloroflexota bacterium
GGAAGGCCAGACCCGGGAACTGGAACGGCGGGCCCGCTGGCTGGAGGCCGCGACACACGCCGCCCGGGGGGCTGCCACGCTGGAAGAGCCGGACGTCCTGCTCTCCCGCGTGGCCGAAGAACTGGCCCGACGGATGGACCTGGAGGAGACGATTTTCTACACCGCGGGTCCGGAGGGCGAATTGGTTGCCCGGGCGATGGCGGAAGGTCGGCGGATTGTGCCTGTAGATGCCATGCCCTCCGGTGCGTCACCGCTGGCCCGGGCGGCCTTCCAGAGCGGCTCCGTCCGGTCCGGGTGGTGGGGGGACCTGTACGAAGTGGCCTTCCCGCTGCGGCTTCAGGAGCGAACACTGGGGGTGATGGTGGTTCGTTTCCCCACCGAAATCCGGATGGACGGAACAGAGACTGCGGTTCTGGGGTTAATCGCGGACCAACTGGCGGTGGCGCTGGAAAATGCCCGTCTCTTCTCCGAGACCCGGGCCAGCCTGCGGGAACTGGAAGCCCTCTATCGCCGATATACGACTCAGGCGTGGGAGCGCTTTGTCCGGGAGGCCCAGGAGAGCGTCCGTCTGTGGACGGGGCCGGAGGAGGTTCCGGAGGGGGTCTGGCAGGGCCTCTTTGAGCAGGCCCGTGTCTCCGGCTCGGTCGCGGTGGGCGAGGAGGATTCCCGGTACCTGCTGGCCGTGCCGGTGAAACTGCGGGGTGTGGCGATCGGCGTGCTGGGGTTCCATCGGGAGCAGGCAGCGGGCCGGTGGCGTCCGGAGGAGATCGCGGCGGCCGAGACTGTGGCGGAACGGCTGGCGCTGGCGGTAGAAAACGCCCGCCTGCTGGAGGAGGCCCAGCGCCGGGCCGCCCGGGAGCGGCTGATCGCCGAAATCTCCACCCGATTGCGGGCCTCCCTGGACCCGGATACCGTCCTCAAGACCACCGTCCAGGAACTGGGGCGGGCCCTGCGGGCCCGCTGGGTGGCGGTGGAAGTGACCGGACCATCGCAGGAGAGCGCGGTCCGCTCCCAGGAGGTGGACGGATGAACACTTTCTGGGTTGACCTGATTGCCTACGGCGCTGTGGCGGTCATTTCTTTGGGGCTGGTCCCGGTTGTCCTGGGAATCGGCATCCGTCGGCGGGTGAACCTGCTCTTTATCGCACTGATGCTGGCGATTGCCCTGTGGGCCGGGACCTCTGTGGTGCTCCGGATTTCCCTCTGGCGGGTCTGGCAGGTGGGACCCCTCCAGCAATTCTGGATGGAACTCTCTTCGCTGGCCTTCCTCCTGATGGCTCCGTTGATACTGGCCTTCAGCGCCGCCTACGTGGAGACGAAGGCCCGCTGGCCCTACTGGGTCAGCCTTCTGGGGTTGGTGGGAATTGGGCTTTTCGCCTTCCCTCTTTTCCGCCATCAGGTGGTCTATAATGTCCACCTGACCCCTTCGGGGGGGGTATCCTGGGACCGAACCCCGCTCGGTTTTGTGCTCTCTTTGCCCCAGGCGGTGGGCCCCATCCTGAGTTTGGTTCTCCTGTGGCAGGAGCGGCGGCGGATTCGGGACTACTCCCTGATGGCGGCCCTCGCGCTGCTGCTGGCTTCCGCCCTGATCTTTTCCGTCATTCCGGTGAATTTCCCGTCCCTCAGCCTGACCACCCTGCTCGTGGTGGGCCTTCTGGCCTACGCGATACTGAACCGACAACTCTTTAGCCCCCTGCGGGAGTTGACCCGGGAGTTGGAGAAACGGGTGGAGGAACGGACCCGCGAACTGGCGGAGACCTCGCTCCGGCTGCAGGAGGCCAACCGCGACCTGGCCCGCCGGACGGCCCAACTGGAGGCCGCGTCCGAGGTCGCCCGCCGGGCCGCCGAAATCCGCGACGTCCAGGCCCTGCTGGATGAGACGGTCCGCCTGATTTCCCAGCGCTTCGGCTTTTACCACGCGGGCGTCTTTCTGGTGGACGAGGCCGGGGAGTACGCCGTCCTGCGGGCCGCGTCCTCCGAGGGCGGGCAGCGGATGCTGGCCCGGGGCCACCGGCTGGCGGTCGGAGAGGTGGGCATTGTCGGATACGTGGCGGGGACGGGGAAGCCCCGCATCGCGCTGGATGTGGGCGAGGACGCGGTCTTCTTCAGCAACCCTGACCTCCCCCACACCCACTCGGAGATGGCGTTGCCGTTGAAGGTGGGGGAGCGGGTCATCGGCGTGCTGGACGTCCAGTCGGTGGAGCCCTCCGCGTTCACCGACGAGGATGTGGCGGTTCTGCAGACGATGGCCGACCAGATTGCGCTGGCCATTGAGAACGCCCGCCTGCTGCAGGAGACCCAGGACCGCCTGCGGGAGGTGGAAGCCCTGACGGGCCAGGCGATCCGGGCGGGCTGGCAGCAGATGGCCTCCGCCCGACCTGGTTGGGGTTATATCTACGATGGAGTGGAACTGAGACCCAAAGAGCAGGCTCTCCTCCCGGAAGGCACCGAGCCGGGGCTTACCCTCCCTCTGCTGGCGGGAGGCGAGACCGTTGGTCGGGTGGCGCTGGCCTTTTCGGACCGGTCCCCCACAGATGAAGAGGTCGCCCTGGCCCGGGCGGTGGCGGAGCAGGCCGCGCTGGCACTGGAGAGCGCCCGCCTCTTCCAGGAGACCCGGCACACGCTGGCGGAGATGGAGGCCCTGTATCAGGCCAGCCGGGCCATCAGCACCGCCAGCACTCCCGACGAGGTCCTGCACGCCTTCGTGGACCACGTGATCCCGCCCCAGATCGGTCGTTGTGTGCTGGCGCTGATAGACCCCGAAAGTCCGCCGGAGGAGCCGGTGGTGGAGGTCGTGGCGGCCTGGGACCGGGGGCTGGAACGTTCCTCTTCTTTGGGGCGTCGCTGGAGTACTGCCCAGATTCCCTTCATCGCCCGGCGGGCCACCGAGCCGGTAATTATTGCCGATGTGGATGCTTACCCGGATGCGGATGAAATCTCCCGATACGTCTTCCGGCATGTACTGGGCGTTCGGGCCGTGCTTTCTATTCCCCTGATGATCGGTCAGCGCCTGCTGGGATGGCTGATGGTGGAGTCCCTCTCCGAACCCTGCGAGTTCAGCGAGCGGGAGGTCCGCCTCTACCGGACGCTGGCGGACCAGGCCGCGCTGGCGCTGGAGCGGATGCGCCTCTTTGAGGAGACCCGGCGCCGGGCCGAGTGGGAGCGCATTCGCGCGGAAGTTTCTGCCCGCGTCCGTGCTTCCACCGACATGGAGACCATCCTCCGTACCGCCGTCCGGGAACTGGGGCGCGCCTTCCGGGCCGCCGAGGGCGTCATCCAACTGCACGGTGGGGACGGGCATGGGTAATGTAGCGTAGGCTTTAGCCTGCACCACAGGATAAATCCTATGCTACAGGATAAATCCTATCCTACGGTAGCGCAGGATTCATCCTGCACCACAGGATAGATCAGGCGCAGGATTTATCCTGCCCCCTGTATGAGGGCAAAGATATGCGCGATGAGGAAGTCGTCACGCTGATCCGGCAGAGACTGCCGGAATTGATGCGAACGGACCCGGAGATTCGGGGGTGGATCCTGGACCTGGGCCGGGAGTATTTTGCCGGCCGGGCCCAGACGGATGCCCGTTTTGAGCAGATGCTTGCGGAGTTGCGCCAGGAGCGGGAAGACTGGAATCGCCGCTTTGAGGAGGAGCGGGAAGACCGGAATCGCCGCTTTGAGGAGGAGCGGGCTGAGTGGCGCCGTCTCTGGGAGGAAGAGCGGGAGGCGTGGAACCGCCGCTTTCAGGAAGAGCGGGAGGCGTGGAACCGCCGCTGGGAGG
>JAGHZG010000276.1 GCA_017743275.1 Chloroflexota bacterium
CACGAGACGCTGCTGGTGCTGGACGCGACAACGGGCCAGAACGCTCTCAGCCAGGCCCGCCACTTCCTGGAGGCGGTGGAGGTGACCGGGGTCATCCTGGCGAAACTGGATAGCACCGCCCGGGGTGGGATGGTCTTCGCCATCGCCCGGGAACTGGGCCTGCCCGTCCGATTCGTCGGCGTCGGGGAGGGGCTGGACGACCTGGCCCCCTTTGACCCCGACGCGTTTATTCAGGGGTTGTGGGGGTAAATCACCAATTTGTTGCGGCGGCTTCGCCGCCGCAACAAATTTCCGGAGATGACTATGCGAACCCAAGACTACATCCGCTTAGAAGAAACCTACGGAGCCCATAACTACAAGCCACTGGATGTTGTCATCACTCGCGCCGAGGGCGTGTGGGTGTGGGATGTGGAGGGAAACCGGTATCTGGATTGCCTCAGCGCCTACTCCGCCGTCAACCAGGGCCATTGCCATCCCCGTATCCTGCGGGCGCTGGTGGAGCAGGCCGGACGGGTCACCCTTACCTCCCGCGCCTTCCGCAACGACCAGTTGCCTTTTATGGAAAAAGAACTCTGCGAACTGACCGGTTACGAGATGGTCCTGCCGATGAACTCCGGCGCCGAGGCCGTGGAGACAGCCCTGAAAGCGGCCCGCAAGTGGGGCTACACGGTCAAAGGCGTCCCCGCCGACCAGGCTGAAATCATCGTCTGTGCGGGGAATTTTCACGGGCGGACCATCACCATCGTCGGATTCTCCACCGAACCGCAGTACCGGGAGGGGTTCGGCCCCTTCGCCCCGGGCTTCGTCATCATCCCCTACGGGGACCCGCAGGCACTGGAGGCCGCCATCACGCCCAATACTGTCGCCTTTCTGGTAGAGCCCATCCAGGGCGAGGGCGGCGTCATCGTCCCGCCGGAGGGATACCTGCGGGCCGTCCGCGAAATCTGTACCCGCCACAATGTCCTCTTCATCGCCGACGAAATCCAGACCGGCCTGGGCCGCACGGGCCGCTTCTTCGCCTGCGACTGGGAGGAGGTCCGGCCGGACGTCCTGGTCATCGGCAAGGCCCTCTCCGGCGGTTTCTATCCGGTCTCGGCAGCCCTCTCTTCGCGGGAGGTGCTGGGCATCTTTCGCCCCGGCGACCACGGCTCCACCTTCGGCGGGAACCCGCTGGCCTGCGCCGTGGCCCGGGAGGCACTGCGGGTGATCGTGGAGGAGCGGTTGCCGGAGCGGGCGGACGAACTGGGCCGCTACTTCCTGGGGCGTCTGGCCCGCATAGAGAGCCCGCTGGTCCGGGAAGTGCGGGGGAAGGGACTCCTGATCGGTGTGGAACTGGTCCCCGAGGCCGGCGGCGCCCGCCGCTTCTGCGAGGCGCTGAAAGACCGGGGAGTTCTGTGCAAGGAAACCCGCGAACACACCATCCGCCTTGCCCCTCCCCTGGTCATCACCCGCGAAGAGATAGACTGGGCGCTGGAGCGGATAGAGGCGGTGCTGATGTAGGGGCAGGGCTTGCCTCTGCCCAGGGTTTGCCCCTGCCCCAGGGGGCAACCGCCAGGGTTGCCCCTACACCTGCCCAGGGCTTGCCCCCGCCCCATATAGACGGGAACCGATGAGCAAGACGCGCGTCCAGTGGGTCTGTCAGGTCTGCGGGCGGACCAGCCCCCGCCCGATGGGGCGCTGCCCCGGCTGCGGCGAGTGGAACACCATGGTGGAGGTGGCCGAGGAGCGGGCGCCGACCGCCGGTCCCCCCGTCATCCGCAGCGAACCCCAGTTGCTGGGAGAGGTCCGGGCGGAGGGACTGGAGCGATTCCCCCTACCGCTGGCGGAGTTCTCCCGCGTCCTGGGCGGCGGACTGGTCCCCGGCTCCCTGGTCCTGATCGGCGGCGAGCCGGGCATCGGGAAATCCACCCTGCTCCTGCAGGTCTCCTCTATTGTCGCCACGACGCTAAAGCGCCCGGTGCTATACGTCTCCGGCGAGGAGTCGGCGCGGCAGATTAAGATGCGCGCCGACCGATTGGGCGTCCCCACCGACGGCCTCTACGTCCTCTCCGAGACCGTCCTGGAGGCCATCCTGCACCACGCCGAGCGCCTCTCCCCGGTGATGATGGTGGTGGACTCCATCCAGACCATCACTTCCGGCGACCTGCCCTCGGCCGCCGGGTCGGTCACCCAGGTGCGGGAGGCCGCCGCCCGCCTGCAGTGGTGGGCCAAATCCAGCGGCGTCGTCGTCTTCCTGGTGGGCCACGTCACCAAAGAGGGCGCCATCGCCGGCCCGAAGGTCCTGGAGCACATTGTGGACACCGTCCTCTACCTGGAGGGCGACCCGTTCCACACCTACCGCCTCCTGCGGACGACGAAGAACCGCTTCGGGGCCACCTCTGAAGTGGGCGTCTTTGAGATGCGGGAGGAAGGACTGGTGGAGGTGGAGAACCCTTCGGAGGCGTTCCTGGCGGAGCGGATGGTCCAGGCGCCCGGCTCCGCCATCGCCGTCACGATGGAAGGGACGCGGCCGCTGCTGGTAGAGGTTCAGGCCCTCACCAGCCACACCAGCTTCGGGCACCCCCGCCGGACCGCCAACGGGGTGGACATGTACCGGCTGCTCCTGATCGTCGCCGTACTGACCCGGCGGGTGGGTCTGCGACTCTTTGACCAGGACGTCTTCGTCAACGTGGTGGGCGGGCTGCAGATAGAGGAACCCGCCGCCGACCTGGCGGTGGCGGTGGCCATCGGCTCCAGTCTGCGGGAGCGCCCCGTGGCGGCGGACCTGGCTGTCATCGGCGAAGTGGGCCTCTCCGGAGAGGTGCGGGCGGTGGGGCAGATGGCCGCGCGGCTGAAGGAGGCGGCCCGCCTGGGCTTCAAGCGCTGTCTGGTCCCCCGCACCGTCCGCCGGGCGACCTTCTCCGCCCCGGAGGGCCTGGAACTGGTCCTCGTCCGGTCCGTCGCCGAGGCGCTGGAGCGCGCGCTGGTTTGAAAACGGGGGATTTGCGGCGGCTTTGTCGCCGCAAATCACCCCCCATTAGCGGGAGGATATAACCATGCACGGTCTGCTCTCCCAGAGGAGATCCTATGCCCCGGACCATTTTCGTGATTCGCGTATTCGTGTATTCGTGCCCATTCGTGGACGGCAACCATGCTCCGCGACGTCGCGATCGAACTGATCTGGGCCGCGCTGGGGGCGGTGAACCCGGCGCGGGCCGTCGTGCGGCACCTGCGCTGGGAGCCCCCCACCCTATTTGTCGGCGACCGCCCCTATGACCTGACCGGAGTAGATCGGGTAGTCGTCATCGGGGCCGGGAAGGCCGGGGCCGGGATGGCGGCGGCGGTGGAGGCGCTGCTGGGTGACCGCATCGCCGCCGGATGGGTCAACGTCCGTTATGGCTATGAGCCCTCCCAACCGCTGGCCCGCATCCACATCCACTCCGCCGGTCACCCCATCCCCGACCAGGCCGGGCTGGAGGGGACACGCCAGATGCTGGCGCTGGTGGACGCCCTGACCCCGCGCGACCTGGCCATGGTGCTCATCTCCGGCGGCGCGTCGGCGCTGATGGAGGCCCCCGTCCCCGGCGTCTCTCTGAACGACCTCCAATCCCTCACCGACGGTCTTCTCCGGAGCGGCGCGACCATCGGGGAGATCAACACCGTCCGTAAACACCTCTCCCAGGTCAAGGGCGGACGGCTGGCGGAGCGCATCGTCCGACGGGGCGCGCGGACCGCCGTCCCTGTCTCTTATACACATCTGACGCTGCCGACGACC
>JAGHZG010000277.1 GCA_017743275.1 Chloroflexota bacterium
ATCATCGGCCGCAGGCCCAAAGAGGCTGACGCTTCGGGCGAAGCCCCCTCGGGCCGAGGCCCCTCAGGGCCGAGGGCTCGGCGTGGCCCTTCAGTCAGCGCTAATTGTTACAGCCGCAAGCAGTCAGTGGCCCCCCATCCGCCAGCCAGCCAGCGATACGCGATAAGCGATTAGCGATACGCGATAAGCGATACGCGATATGCGATATGCGATATGCGATTCGCAACACGCGCTCTCCGCCTCTTCTTCCGCCTCCTCTACGGCCCCTTCGCCTGGGCCTACGACGCCGTCGCCTGGGTCGTCTCTCGGGGGAAGTGGACGGCATGGGGTGCGGCGGTCTTTCCCCTCATCCCCGGCGGGCCGGTGCTGGAACTGGCCCACGGGCCGGGCCACCTGCTCCTGAACATGGCCCGCCGGGGACTGGGGCCGGTGGGCCTGGACCTCTCCCCGCAAATGGGCGCGCTGGCCCGCCGTCGCCTCCGCCGGGCCGGGTTCCCGCCCCGACTGGTGCGGGCCCGGGCCCAGCGCCTCCCTTTCCCCGACGGCGCGTTTCGGGCGGTCGTCGCCACTTTCCCCACGGAGTTCATCCTGGACCCCGCCACCGCGCGGGAGGCGGCGCGGGTGCTGGCCCCGGGCGGGACGGCCATCGTTGTGCCCGTCGCCATTCCCGGGGGGCATGACCCCATCGCCCGCGCCCTGCGCCTCCTCTACCGCATCACCGGCCAGGACCGGTTCCCGCCCGAAGACCCCTTCTCCGCCTGGCAGGCTGCGGGCTTCTCCCTCCACACCGAATGGCAACGGATCGGCCCCGACGCCGTCCTGCTCCTCCACGCCACCCGCCCCTGATTCACTTTTCACGTTTCACTTTTCACGTTTCACGCCATCATCTCCCCCACCTCCCGCAACGTCCGCACCACGTCCTTCGGCAGCGTCGGGGGCTTCTTCCCCACCGCGTAGCACCCCCAGATGAGTTGTGCCGTCCGCTCCACCACCTCCAGGATGTTGCAGGCCCGTCGCAAACTCGTCGCCGCCACCACTACCCCGTGGTTCTGGAGCAGGCAGACGGGGGTGCGGCCCATCGCCTTCACCACCGCCTCCGCCAGTTCCTTCGTCCCCGGCATAATGAATGGAACGACCGGGACCTCCCGGAAGAAAGCGGCCTCCGTGGTGATGGGCAGGAACGGGAGCCCGCTCAGGGCCAGAATCGTCGCGTAGGGCGCGTGGGCGTGGACCACCGCCTGCACCTCCGGGCGCGCCCGGTAAATGGCCGTGTGCATCGGCCACTCCGACGACGGCGCCGGGACGTCCTCGTCCAGCACGTTCCCCGCCAGGTCTATGCGCACCATCAGTTCGGGCCGCAGGTCACCCTTGTAGAGTTGACTGGGGGTGATCCAGCACTCCTCCCGCTCCTCCACCCGCACGCTCACGTTCCCGCCGGTGGCGGTGATGAGCCCCAACTGGTAGAGTTCGTTGATCGCCCGGACCATCTCCGCGCGCGGGTCCTCCGGGGTATGCAGGCTAAAAGCCTGCGCTACAGCGGCGCGGTCTTGAGGGTGGCGCAGGCTGTCAGCCTGCGCCGCGTGGGTGAAGTCCACCCCGCCGGCCTCCTCCCGCGCCGCGCTGTAGAGGCGGATCAGGTCCCCCTGGACCCGCTGGACTCCCATCGCGGTCCGGACGTCCCCGCTGAAGGAGAGTTTCCCGCTCATCGCCGCCTTCTGCCCGCTGACGCGGCCGGTGAGGATTCCGTCCAGCACCTCCGCCGTGGCCTTCATCCGCACCTCGGCGGGGGTCGGCGGCGCGCCCAGCCCGGCGATCACCTGCCCGTCCTGGAAGCCGATGTAGAACTCCAGCCCCAGGTCGGTCATCGTGTAGTGGGTCATCACCCGCCGCCGGGCGGCGAACTCCCGCAGCGCCGGGTCGGCGACGGCCTTCTCGCAGAACCGGCGCACAATCTCCTCAACCCGATTGCGTATTGCGTGTTCCGTACTCATTGCTCCTTGCTCCGTGCGACCTGCGACCTGCTCCGTGCGACCTGCGACCTGCTCCGTGCTCCCTGCGACCTGCAAATCGCTGACCGCCGGCCCGGGTCGCCCCTCCAGACCCTCCAGGACGCGCGCGTCGGCGGACCGGCGCGGGCCCGTCCAGGAGAATCCGTCCAGGGTCTGGGGGTTCAGGATGTGGCGCGGCCGCTCCCCGACCAGCATCCGCCGCAGGTCCTCCACAACGATGCGGCCCTGGTGCGCGGCCACCTCGGCGGTGTTCCCCCCGATGTGGGGCGTGGCGATGACGTTGGGCAACCCTAACAGCGGGTGGTCCGACGCGGGCGGCTCCACGGAGAAGACGTCCAGCGCGGCCCCGGCCAGGTGTCCGCTCCGCAACGCCTCCACCAGTGCCTCCTCGTCCACCAGCGCGGCGCGGGCCGTGTTGACCAGGAAGGCCCCCCGCTTCATCCGGGCCAGCGCCTCCCGGCCGATGAGCCCGCGCGTCTCCTCGGTGACCGGCGCGTGGAGACTCACAAAGTCGCTCTGGGCCAACAGTTCGTCCAGGGAGACGGACTCCGCGTCGTAGCGCGCGGCGTCCTCCGGGCGGATGTACGGGTCATAGACCAACAGGCGGACGCCGAAGGGGGCCAGCCGTCGGGCGACTTCCCGCCCAACGGCGCCCAGTCCGACCAGGCCCACCGTCTTCCCCCAGAGTTCCCGCCCCAGGAAGGCCTCGTACGCCTGGCCCATGCGGGCCATGTCCCCTGCCTCCCCGCCGGGCTGACGGAGAAACCCGTCCGCGGGGCTAAGTTTGCGCGCCAGCGCCAGCATAAAGGCCACCGTCAGGTCGGCGACGGCGTCGGCGTTGCGGCCCGGCGCGTTGAGGACAGGGATCCCCAGCGCGGTGCAGGCCTCCACGTCCACGTTCACCGCCAGCCCCCGGCAGGAGACGACGACCCGCAGGTCGGGCAACTGTCGCAGCGCCTCCAGGTCCACCACGTCCACCTCGGTGATGAAGACGTGGACCCCCTGCAGGGCCTCCACCAGGTCGTCCCCGGTGAGCACCTGGAGCGTCTCCCGGTAGTTGGCGTAGGAGACGTCCCCCAGACGGCGGAGTTCCGCCAGACTGGCCTCGTCCATCTGCGCGGTGACCAGAATCCGGGGGCGGAAGGAGGGGACGGTCGGTCGGGCGGTCTGCGCGGCCATGGACTCCAGCACCCGTCCGGCGACCCGGTCGTGGGCCTCCGCCTGGGCCGCGCGCACGTCCTGCCACTGGGCGTAGAGGGCCTGGTAGGTCCGGGCGGCCTCTTCGTTAGGCTCCACGGTGCGGACGCGCCCCAGCCGCGCCGCGCCCTCCGCCAGGTCGGCGAAGAGCCCGGCGCCCACTCCGGCACAAATGGCCGCTCCCAGGGCCGTCCCCTCCGGGATCTCAGAAACCCGGACGGGCCGGCCCAGGACGTCGGCGACCAGTCGGGCCCAGAAGGGGCTGCGGGTCAGGCCGCCGGTCATCATGTAGCGCAGGCTGTCAGCCTGCCGCAGGCTGACAGCCTGCGCCACGACCGCCGCAACCTGTTCTATGTTGGCCCGCAGGACGAAGGCCAGCCCTTCCAGGACGGCCCGGCAGAGATCGGCCCGACGAGAGGGGCCGTCGCCGCTCAGGAAGGGGGAAAGGGTGACGCTCCCGAGGGGCAAACTCAGCGCGCGGGCGTTGAAGACCTGCCCGCCGAAAGTGGAGAGGATGCCCCC
>JAGHZG010000278.1 GCA_017743275.1 Chloroflexota bacterium
ACCTGAACATCGGCATCTTCTACATCCTGGCCTTCTCCTCTGCGGCCCTGTTCATCTTTTTGATGGCCGGGTGGTCGTCCAACAACAAGTACGCCACCGTGGGCGCGTTCCGCTCGGTGGCCCAACTGGTGGGCTACGAAATCCCCCAGTTGCTGGCCGTCCTGACGGTGGTCGCCGTCGCCGGGACGATGAAGATGCAGGGCATTGTCGGCGCGCAGAGCGTGATCTTCCTGGTCGCAATGCCGCTGACGGCGGCCATCTTCTACCTGGCCAGTCTGGCCGAGATCAACGCCCGCCCCTTTGAGTTGTTAGAGGCGGAGTCGGAACTGGTCTCCGGCTACTTCCTTGAGTACAGCGGGATGAAGTTCGGGATGTTCTACCTGGCCGAGTTCATGAACTCAGTGGCGGTCTCGGCCATCTTCACCACCCTCTTCCTGGGCGGCTGGCGGGGGCCGTGGGTGGACCAGGCCCCCATTCTGGGGACCATCTGGTTCTTCATCAAAATGGGGCTGGTCATCCTGGTCTGGATGTTCATCCAGATCACGCTCCCCCGGCTGCGGATTGACCAGATGCTGAGTTTCAACTGGAAGTTCCTGACGCCGCTGGCCATCATTAACCTTTGTGTGACCGTGTTGGTGAACAAGGGGATCACGGAGGCGTTCCCCGGCGGCGCGCCGGCCTGGACCCGGGCGGCGATTCTGCTGACGTCGCAGGTCCTGCTGGTTCTGGTGGTCTGGGGGATTTCGGCCCTCGGCGGGCAGCGGGCCCGGCGGCGGACCTGGCAGGCGGCACAGATTTCGGAACTGGAGGTGGCCGCATGACCATCACCCTTTCCCACGTTCTTTTCTTTCTCCTCGGCCTGATGGTGCTGGGCGGGGCGGTGGCGGTCGTCACCGTCCGCAATCTCTTCCACGCCGCGCTGTGGCTGATGCTGGTCTTCTTCGGGATGGCGGGCCTCTATGTCTTGCTGGAGGCCCCGTTTTTTGCCGCGGCGCAGTTGTTCATCTACATGGGCGCTATCGGCATCCTGATCATCTTCGCTGTCATGCTCACCCGCGCCTTCATGCGCCAGCCAATGCCGCGCGCCAACGAGCAGTGGTGGCTGGCGGCCCTGCTGGCGACGGTGCTCCTGGGCGTGCTGACCTTCCTGATCCTGCAGAACATCCGCCCCAACATTATGGCGGAGGCAGTCCCGGAGAACACCATCCACGTCCTGGGGGTGACGCTGGTGGACCCGGAGGGGTACGCACTCCCCTTTGAGGTCGCCTCGGTCCTGCTGGTGATAGCCCTCATCGGCGCGGTGACGATTGTGCGGGAGCGGTAAGCGGGGACGCGAATGAACGCGAACTGTGCCGGTGACCGTTCGCGTTCAGTGCGTCCTCTATAGTTGTCTCCTGGTTGAGTTGATGTATAATGTGATGTATAGCGGCACTGGAGGAGGGAATGGGTATGGTGCAAATGGTTCGCAAGCAAATCTATCTGACACCCCACCAGGAGGCATTATTGAAGTGGCTGGCCCGCGAGCGCGGCATGGCGGAAGCGGAAATCATCCGACAAGCGGTGGAGCAGATCGGGGCTTTTGTCCCTTTCCGACCTGATCTGAGGGCCTGGGAGCAGGAGCGGGCATTCCTGGAGCATCTGTTGCAACAGGGGCCTGTGGCTGGAAAGCGGGCCTGGCGACGCGAAGACCTTTATGATCGGTAGGATTTTCCTGGATACGAACGTTCTGGTCTACGCCTACGACCGCTCGGAGCCGGAGAAGCAGCGGCAAGCGATCCGGCTCCTGGATGCTCTGGTGGTCCAGGGGCGAGGCGTGATCAGTACCCAGGTGCTGGCCGAATTCTTTGTGGCTGTAACACGGAAAATCGCGGCCCCGTTGACGGTGGAGGAAGGGTACGAACGGGTTCAGAATTATCTACGGTTCTGGATGGTGCTGAGCCTGACCGGTCCGGTGGTTCTGGAAGCGATTCGGGGCGTGCGAGACCATCGGTTTCATTTCTGGGATGCGATGATCTGGGCTACGGCCCGGCTGAACCAGATTCCGGTCATTTTCACGGAAGATTTTCCGGGCCGTGATGTGGTGGAAGGGGTTCGTTTTGTAAACCCGTTTGCCAGCGGGTTCCGGCTGGAAGATTGGGGGTAATGCCGATGAATCAACGAATTCTCTTCATAGGTCTGAGGGTCTTCCTGGCTCTGGTTTGTCTCTACCTTCTGCTGGGGCTGGGGTTTTATGTTGGTTGGAAAAATGCCCGGGAGACCTGTCGGGCGGAAATGGCGGCCCGGGGCGAATTCGTGGAGCCAGAGGTGTTCGCGGGCCCGCTGGGCCTGCTCTTCACTCTGACCAACTGGCCCGTCTATGCCTGGGCCAACTACTACCACGACGGCACCATTTTCGCGACGCCCTGTACCCATTAGAGAACAGCGCTTGTAGTGAGCCACGAAGCGAAGGGGAGTGGCGTCCAGTCACCGGGGAGATGGACCCCGCAATGGCCGGGAAGGACCTTCTGGAACGGAAACGGCGGGCAGGAGAGATTTTTGTGGCCCGTCTGCTGGAGAGCCCGGCGCGGCCCTACATCGCGCGGGTGCTCCTCTACGGCAGTGTGGCGGCCGGGAGGGCCCGTCCCGAAAGCGACGTGGACGTGCTGGTCTTCCGCACCGACGGCTCCGGGGTCGTGGAGCAGGCCTGCGACGAGGCCAGTTTCTGGGCCGCGGTGGAGACCGCGGAGAGTGTGGAACCGCTGGTCTATTCTCTCAGTGAGTACCGGTATCCCGCCTCGTTCTTCCTGTATCGGGCCATCCGGGACGGGGAGGAATTGTATGCGATGAGTGCGGAGGAACTGCGCCGGGCGGAGATTGAGGGCTTGTGGGAACTGGCTGCCGAGTATCTGGAGGGGGCCCGCGAGTTGGCAGAGAGGGGCCGCTACCGCCTGGCAGTGGATGCGGCCTACAACGCCGCGGAACTGGTGGTCAAAGGGCTGGTCCTGAGGAAGGCAGAACGTCTGCCGCGAACCCACGGAGGGCTGGTCGGGCGGTTTGGGGAACTGTACGTGCGCTCCGGGGAGTTGCCCGCCGAGATAGGGCGGCGGCTGCGGGAGGCGCTCCGGTACCGCAACCTGGCCCGCTATGACCAGGCCGCCGTCATCGGCCCGGCCGAAGCGGAGAAGGTCATCCGACTGGCGGAGGAATTGGCGGCGGTGCTGGGCTGAAGGGCGCTTCCGTAGCCGGGTGGAGGGGATTGGGGGATGAGTCTTGAAGAAATTGGGAATCTGATCCGGGCACATCAGGATATTCTGGCCCAGCGGTACGGGGTGGTCGTGGTGGGCGTTTTTGGCTCCCATGTTCGGGGCGAGGCGAGGCCCGAAAGCGACCTGGACCTTCTGGTGGAGTTTCTCCGGCCCATCAGCCTGCTGGAATTGGTCGGGGCGGAACTGTATCTCAGCGAGGTCCTGGGCCTCAGGGTGGATTTGGTCCCCCGGCGAAGTCTGCGGCCGGAATTGCGTGAGGTCGTTCTGAGCCAGGCGGTTCCGGTATGACCCGAGCAGTGGTCCTGTATATCAGCGACATCCTGCAACAAATGGAGGATGCTCTGGAGTTTATCCAGGGAATAACGTATGAGCAGTTTGTGGGGGATAAGAAAACCATTAACGCAGTTCTGCGTTCCATTGAAGTCATCGGAGAGGCGGCCAAAAATGTGCCG
>JAGHZG010000279.1 GCA_017743275.1 Chloroflexota bacterium
CCAGAGGGCGGCGGGGTCCGATGGCACCACGCGCGCGATGAAGAAGGTGACCACGGAGACCCCGAAGATCACCAGAACGGCCAGCAACAGCCGCCGGAGGATATATTCCCAGACTTTCATCGGCAAAGCGTTCATGCTGGCGGCGGCGGCCTTCGGCCGCCGCCGCCAGGCCCCGACTCCTCCCTTACCGGGACAGTTCGTAGAAGAAGACGACGTGCGGGTAGGCGGGGTTGTCCACGTATCCCTTGATGTCGGCCCGCAACACGTGAGTGTTGACCAGGTCGTAGAAGAAGACCGCTACCGCGTCGTCTATCAGGATTTTCTGGGCTTCTATGAACAACCGCTCGGCCTCCGCCCGGTTGCTGCCGGAGAGGGCGTTCGCCCGGTCTATCAACTCGTCGTACTGGGGGTTGCAGTAGTAGGCCAGGTTGAAGAGCGTCTCCTCCTCGCAGTGGAACATGCTGTAGAGGAAACTGTAGGGGGAGACGTAGTCGGGCCACCAGTACATCACGAAGATGTCCTGCGCCTGCATCGGGTCGGACTTGCCCAGGTCCCACTGGGCCTCCCAGGACATTCCGCGCACCTCCAGGTCAATCCCCAGTTTCGCCAGTTCGGCCTTCCAGACCTCGCCGACCTGCCGCTCGTCCAGGTCCCCCGCGACGTGCGTCATCACCAGTTTGAAACCGCCGTTGGGGTACCCGGCCTGAGCGAGCAGTTCCCGGGCCTTATCCAGGTTGTAGGTGTACTGGAACAGTTGGTCGCTGTGGCCCCACATCCCCAGAGGTACCGGGCCGTGGGACTGGACTGCGTAGCCGGAGACCACGGTCTGGATGAACCGATCGTAGGGGAAAGCGTAGGAGATGGCCTGCCGGACCAATTTGTTATCCAGCGGGGGCTTGCGAACGTTCAGCAGGCCCACCAGGTTCTGGAACGCGGGGTTGGTGTAGACGACGACGTCGGGGCGGGCGTCCAGCGCGGCCAGGTTGGCGCGGGGGATGTCGTACGTGACATCGGCGGTGCCGGCCTCTATCATCTGCTGCCGGACCGTTGGGTCTTCCACCACCTCAAAGACGACTTTGGTGAACTGGCCCGGCTTCCAGCCGCCCCAGTAGTCGTCAAAGCGGGTGATGACCAGCCGACGGCCCCGCTCGTAACTCTCAATGGTGTACGGGCCGCTCCCACAGTCGTGGCCCTCGTTGAACCACTCACTGGCTTTATCGCCCTGGGCCTCCACACAGGCCGGGCTGAAAATCCAGGAGCCATAGCCGGAGGCCGCGATGAGGTCCAGGGGAGCAGGATATTTGAGTTTGAAGCGGACGGTGTAATCATCCACCACCGTGATTTCTTCCACCGGGTCCCAGATGTAGGAGGCCCCCATGCCCATATTGATGGTGCGCTCAATGGAGTACTTGACCGCCTGAGCGTTTAGGAAAGTGCCGTCATGGAACTTCACCCCTTTGCGCAGGTAGAAGGTCCACTCGGTGGCATCCGCGTTGGACTCCCAGCGCTCCGCCAGGCCGGGCCGGAGCAGTTGGGGGTGCATCGGCGGGTTGTACCAGACGAGCGTCTCATAGAGGTTGGAGACGACGGCCGAATCGTTGGAGTAACTGACGCTGGGGTCAATATCCGGGAAGGAGGTGGGGTGGGCATAGACGGCCACGTTCTCCTTCGGTGGAACCGGTGTTTCCCCTGCGGCTGGCGTAGGCGTAGAAGGGCGACAGCCGACCAGGGAGAGCAGAACCGCCAGTGCAACCAGGACGATCAGTGCGGGAAATGTGCGTTGGAATAGCATATCTCCTCCTGTTGAAAACGTGGGGGCGAATAGATTTAGTCTACAGACATTGGGGACATTATAATGCTCCTCAGGGCTTATCAGCGCTCTAATATTTTTCGTTCGTAGTCAGGCACGGAGCGCCAGCGGAGTGCCGTTCCGAGCCTTTTGGACGCCACTCCGCTTCGCTTCGTGGCTTACTACGAGCATCTTCGTTAGAGCATTGATAGGCCCTGAATGCTCCTGGGTTGTCTTGTCAAAATGTAGGACAACTGCTCGCAGTTGTCCTACAAAGCAGCCAGCCCGACAAAATTAGGATACACCCGCGTCTATGGGCCGTCACTCCGTGCTCACCACCTCATAAATCCGGACCCCTTCCCGATCATAGACCACCCGCAGAGGCCCCCGGGCCGCCAGGACGTCAAACTTGGCCAGCCCGGCAGGGTCGTAGTAGAGGCGTTCGTAGGGGCCCACATAGACGTAGCGGACGTGGTACTGGCTCAGAATCGCCAGCGCCCGCTCAGTGTCCGGGGTGTTGTAGCACTCCTGCACTTCCCAGTGTCGGCGGTCCACCTCCTCCCCCATTCCCTGCTGTACCTCGTGCCAGCGCCAGCCGACGACGGCCGGCAGGCCGGTGTAGATGGAAACACGGTTCCCCCAGAGGTACTCCCGCGCTCCCAACCCCTCCAGGATGACCGGCGAACCCTGGACGTTCTCCAGCAGCCAGAGAATCCCCCCGTAGTCCGGCCCCAGGTCCACCTCGCCGCGCACGTCCCCGGTGCGGCTGTAGCGGATGTAGGCCATGCCGTCCAGCGTGGGGCCGGTGGCATGGGTGAACCGGTCCCCCACTTTGGCCGGGATGCTCATCACCGGGAAGAGGGACATCGCGAAGAGCATCGCCGCCATCACCCCCCACCAGACCCGTCGGGCATCGTGGGGCCAGGCATCCGTGACGTTCACCAACTCCACCAGCGAGACCGCCGCGCTCAGCGAGAGCAGGGTCCAGGCCTGGAAGTGAAACTTGAAGACGGTGTTCATCCGCCCGATGTCCCCTTCCAGGACCAGGACTTCCACGCCCAGGGTCAGTGCCAGGGCCGCCGCCGTCCAGAACGCCGTCAGCGCGCGGGGGGCGGGCCGCAGGAAGGCCAGGACGAGGGCCAGCACTCCCAGCGGGAGAGCGACCGCCGCCACCGGCACCCGGCCCAGTTGGGCCACCAACAGTCCACAGAACAGCAATCCCCCCACCCCAACGGCAAAATGGGATAACCGTCGGGCCGAGAGCACCCGCCAGGCATCCACCAGCAACAGCGTGCCCACCGGGAACAGGAACTGGCCCAGCAGCCAGAGGTAGATGTCCAGCGGCGTGCGGGCATCCGTCCAGAGGCGCATCCGGTTGTAGGGGGCGATGTAGGCGCGGATGTACGGGAGGAAGAGCAATACGGTCAGCCCGGCCAGGAGGAGGGGATAGAGAAGAGCACTCAACAACCAGCCCTTTTTACGGCACTCCGCTTCGCTGCGCGCCTGGCTACGAACCATACTCCAGGCCAGTACCGCCATCGCCAGCAGGAGGTAGGTGGGGTAGTCCCAGGTGTTGGTCGCCCGCAGCGCGCCGATAAGGAGACCCGCCAGGAGCAGAGAGAGCCCGGTCGGGCGGCCCCGCCGAAGTCCCAGCGCCCACTCCACCATCACCACCAGCGTGCAGAGGGTGTACGGCAGGGCCAGCAGGTGAGCGTGCAGGTCGGCGTAGAGGAAGGTGAAGGCCGGAAATTCCGTGATGGGCCCCACCCCACTGGCATCCGGCGGGATCATCCGGGTGGGATTCCAGTAGGGGGTTTCGGGACGGAAGGGCAGAGGGGTGCCGCCCAGGACCTGTCTCTTATACACATCT